>JBDLKA010000050.1:0-24478 GCA_039714075.1 Candidatus Krumholzibacteriota bacterium
GGAGATCTATGTGTGTGGAGCCGCCGCCGGCGGCGGTCAGGCGTTATTTGCGGCCTACCTGGGTGACGAATGGCTCAGGGCGACCCATTCCTTTCCGGGTAATTTCACCGGTTGTGATTACACATATGTCTGCACCGATGCGGGCGCGATTCTGCAATATACCCATGGAGTGAACGCCATGGAGATCGTGTTCCAGGCGCCGGAGGGAGTGTTTTTCCGCGCCCTGGTCGGGAGCCTCTACGGCGAGGAACTCGTCGCCCTGGGTGACGGTGGAGCCATTTTTCATCGCCGGGACGGCGGGGGTTTCGTGGACGAATCCATTCCTGACGGTCCGGACTTCGTGGCGGGAAGTTTCGCCAACCAGGCCGGCGGCGAGGGGGTCCACATCCTGGGCGTGGGTGAGGATGAAATCTGGTCCCATGACGCCGGGGTCTGGACCAAGGTCTATGATTTCGCCGACCAGCCCCTGAAGGCGGTGCACGTCAAATCTGACGGGTACGGCATCGCGGCGGGTGACGGCGGTCTGGTCCTCAGGGAAGACGAAGGCGGCTGGTGGGACTGGTCCGTGGACGAAGGGGGCGACCTGTCGGCGGTAGTATTGAACCACATCGACCAGGAGCTGGGTGTCTGCGGAACCAGCGGCCAGATTTACCTGGAGAACAACCTCGAGTGGACCGACATGAAACATCACGCCCAGGGTCCCTGGCCCGCCTTCCATCATTCCGAGCCGGGGAAAGTCTATGCCGCCAACGGGAACAAGCTGTTCCGATTGAGCGGCGACTGGGACCAGTTGGCCGAGTGGGACTGGGGGGATGAAATCGTTGATCTTCATGTATTGGCCGAAAACGACATCTGGGCCATCGGCGTCACGGGAGACGGCGTGGACCATTTCGTTCTTCATTTCGACGGAGCATCCTGGGCGGTAAAATTCCAGACCTCCCTGGACGGGCTGAACGCCCTCTGGTGCGACACCTCGGGGGACAACGTTTACGTCGCATCGGATTACGGCGCGATCTGGTGGCTCCACGATGATATTCGGGAAATGGCCGTGGGTCTGGGAACACCCACCAACTTTTACGATCTTTCGGGCACCACCGAACTCAGCCTGAGGGCCGTGGGCGACGGCGGGTTGATCATGCGCTGGGGAGCCGAATCCTGGACGGCGGAGGAATCGGGTACTGCACAATCGTTGCGGGCCATTTCGGGTCCGGTCGCCGTTGGGGACGGCGGAACCGTCCTGGTCCATGACGGGGACACCTGGAACGCCGCGGATCTATCGTGGGATGTACGCCTCAACGGGGTCTGGAGCGATCATCCGGACAATATCTGGGCGGTGGGAGAGGGGGCTTTCGTGCTTCACCACGACGGCACCGATTGGACGCGCCTGGTAACGGATTTGCCGGGGATCGACTTCCTTTCCGTGCAAGGTATCGGTCCCGATGATGTCTGGATCGGCGGGACCGAAGGCTATCTCCTGAAAAACCCAACCGTCGCCAACTGAGGCGGACAGCCCGGTGTGGAGCGGGGAAAACCCGTACAGGATGGAACTTTGGCGGCGATATGTTATATTGTTGTTTGAGTTCGGTCCCGAACTCCCCGTTGGATATCCTGATGGGGGCGACCTGGCTTCGACGTGGTCGGGGGACCGTGGACTGCATGCCGAGATTCCATGTGCTCGTTAAACGGTGGAAAAACCATTAAGTGACGAAAACAATTTCGCACTGGCTGCCTAAATAGGTAGCCCGTCCCGGGATCGGGGGGTCACCGAACTGATCTCAAGGGGCGCCGTTTTCGGTGTCTAGTTTCAAGGCAGGTCTCTGGCCTTGGGGCGAAATTTAAGTGAGTACTAGCCTGGCGGGCGGCACGTGACCTGGCCTCCCAACAGGTTAAATAACAGGTCACTATGCATGTAGACGTCTGCGGGGTACCGGTTACGGACGCGGGTTCGATTCCCGCCGCCTCCACCAATCATTCCGCAAGCACCCTTGTGTTCCAGGGACGCCGCCCTTCGCCATCCATGGCTACGGCCGGCTCGCACTCCGGCCTGTTCGCCCTCCATGGCGAACAGACCTCCGTGACGCCCTGTAACACAAGGGTGCTTGCGGAATGATTGGTGGAGGCGGTGGGAGTCTCTGCTATGGGGGAGGCGGGTCATGACCCCGCGCGGATAATTCCTGGCGTTGACGCCTTGGGGATGGAAGGAAAATAATGGGAGTCCGGGAGCATGGATTTGCCGGCGGTATCGCCGGCTTGTTACCTTGAATCAAAATCCTTATCGGAAACGGAGATGGAAATGTCATCGGTCACATCCCTTACCGTACTCGGTGCCGGCAACATCGGCACCGCCATTGCCCGCGGCCTCGTGAAAGCGGGTCTTCTGGACGCCGGTCACATCACCCTGACCCGTCGCCACGCCGACAGGTTGACAGAATTGGCTTCCGAGGGTTTTGCCACGACAGTGGACAACAAGGTTGCCGTCGCGGCTTCGGATCTGGTAGTCGTGGCGGTGGAGCCCGGCCAACTCGATGAGTTGCTGGTTGCGGCCGGACAGGCTTTTGAACCCGGGCGTCACACTCTTGTCTCAGTGGTTTCAGGCGCCTCGGTTGCCGACATTCAGCGGCATCTGAAACAGGGTGTTGCGGTGGTCCGTGCCATGCCCAATACCGCCATCGCGGTGGGGGAGTCCATGACCTGTCTGGCCGCCACACCGGACGGCGCGAACGGGTTGGCTCTGGCGGAAAGTGTTTTCCAGGCCGTGGGCACCACCCTGGTCATCGACGAGGAACAGATGAGTTCGGCGACCGCCCTGTGCGCCTGCGGCACGGCGTTTTTCCTGCGGGCCATCCGCGCCGCCAGTCAGGGAGGTATCGAAATCGGCTTCCACTCGAACGACGCGCTAGCCATGGCCGCGCAGACGGCCAAGGGGGCGGCGGCCCTGCTGCTGGCCAGGCGGCTTCACCCGGAACGGGAAATCGACCGGGTCACCACGCCGCGGGGAGCGACCATCTCAGGATTGAACGAGATGGAGCACCAGGGTTTCAGTTCGGCGATGATCAAGGGCATTACCACTTCGGCGGAAAAGGTGGATCGGCTATACAAGAAGAAAGACTGATTGTCGTGCAACCAGCCTTTCCTATTGAGCAGGTTTTCGATTACCGGGCCAGCACGATTTTCAGGGATACCGACATCTGGCCGGCAACAACCCGCGCCAAATAGACGCCCGAAGGGAGGTTCTTTCCCTCGCGGTCCGTCCCGTCCCAATCCACACTCTGAACACCGGCATCGCGGCGCTTGGTTCCAAGGGTCGCTACCCGACGTCCCCGAACATCGAATACCTCGATTCGCGTGGCGACAGGCGTCTGCAATTCGAATTGAATCGTCACCCGGGGATTGAAGGGATTGGGCGTGGCCCGCAGGTTGAGGAATCCGAGTGCCTCAGGAGTTTCGTCAGGCACCGCGGAGACTTCACCCGTTCCACCTTGGGTGTGGAGGTAGTGGACGGGAGGGCGGTAGGGATCTCCCACGAGAATGTACTGGTCACCCGGCATCATGTAGTCCATCCGGCTCAGGCTTCTGTTTGCCAGGGAAAGATTACCCGCCGGCACCGGGTGGGCTGGGTCGGCAAGATCCAGGATCAACCCGGTTTCCTCCTGATAGGCGAAACCACCGGTGGGAACAAAGCCTGCCAGACGCGGCAGGTGCATTTCTCCGGCCACCACGGGGGAAGCGGGGTTGGAAAGATCCCAGGACTTCAACACCGCCCCGCCAGATGCGGTGTGAACGGAGTACAACCAGTCCCCACTGGTGAAGATGAACGAGCCGCCAACAGTCAGGGTTCCCGCGTGGACCAGGGCGGTTGGATCCCGGGCATCGATCAATTCGAGAGAATAATTGTGGCCAACCAGGACCAGTGATCCCGCAGTCCACAGGGTGGCGGAATTTGTGGATATAATGCCAATGGAATCCTGGGGCTGGGGGTCATCGGGATCCGTGATGTCGAGGACCGAAAGGCTGCCCGGGTCGGACCCGGACTGATGGTCCAGTATCACCAGGTGTTCGTCGTCGAGAAAGTCGATCGAGCCCCGCCAGTTGGCCGAGTGGTTCAGGTCGGGGAGGGCATACGATCCCCTCTCGATCGCCCCGTACCGGGAAACCGTGACCAGCTTCAATTGAGACGGGTTGCCGCCGTAAATGGAAAGCAGGGTTCCGCGGTGATCAAATTCGTTCATGAAATCACCGAAACCCAATTCAAGATCCCACAAATGCGCCGCACCGTTATTCAGGTCCGCGGCCCTCAGGGTGAGGTCCTGGGTCTCTGAATAGCCGTAGATGATATGGCCCAACATGATCCCCCGGGGACTCATAAAGCCCGAAGGGTCAAACTCTCCCGCGGGTTCGGGATGGGAATGGGGATGGTCATGGAAGACATGGAGCCCGTCCGGGGCCGTCGTCACCAGGAGCCCCGCGTGGATGTCCGCATCCCGGGCGGTCCCAGCCTGCCTGGTTTCCCGCAACAGGGTGCCCGTCGCAAAATCGAAAAAGCCGAGATAGAGGTTGCCGATGACCTGAAGTTCAGACCCCTGGATTCTCAGCGGCCCTCCGGCGGCGGAGGAAAGACGGAGAAAGGCAGGCGACGGGGCCATGACGGGGGCGCCCGGGTCGGTAAAGTCCCAACGATCCACCTGGGCACCGGTCATGGTGTAGACAACCGGCCCGTGGACGACCGCGGAGTAATAATCGAACTCGGTGGTGGATTCGGCGAACCCAATAAGCGAGGGGGCTGCAGGGGTTGAAACATCCAGCAGTTCGAACCGGCCGTTGTTGGTCACGCCAAGGTGGTTGCCGTCCAGGCTGACCGACTCCACATCGCCGCCATACCAGGCCATAACGTACATGGTGCTCGTGGAGGTGATGTCCACGACCGCAAGCCCCGCGGTCCCGCAGGCGATGTACGCGTAGGGCGGGGAAACCTCCAACTGGTGGATATCTGAACCAGGCAGGAATAGGAAACCCAGGGACAGAGGAGCCTGGGGGTCCCCCAGGGAGAGGGCTGTCAGGCCGCCGCTGCTCACCATGTATCCGAACCAGTCCACGACCGCGATGTCTATTTCCAGGCCGATGCCGTCGAAGGCGCCCACCTGGCTCAGGACATCACCGGAAACTTCGTGAATGGTCAGTCCGGATCCCGTGTTGCACACGGCGAAATAATCCGTCCCCCACAGGTTGAATCCCTCGATCGCCTGATTGTCACCGGACAAGGTGGCGGTACCTGCCAGGTGGGGATAGATCGAGTAGTCCGCCGGGGTTGCGAAAACGGTTCCGAAGCTGAAAGAAACAAGCAATAAAATGGAGGAACGGGCGAAGGTTTTAGCGAGGGAATTCATGGTGGACCCCTTTCATGTAAATTTTGATATTCATAAATCATAGTAATGTAGTCCGGTTTAAGTGTCAACGTAACCAATTTTGCCCGGAATATGACCCATTTCGCATAGATATCGATAATTCAAGCAGCCAAGGGAATCAACGGCGCCGGAAAAGGGCAGTCAGGAAATAGGCAGTCCCGGTCAACAGGATTGTCACGGCACCGGCCGGCAGGTCGGGAGCATAGCTGACGGCCAGACCGCCAGTGGTTAAAATGGCGCAGGCGGCCGTTGCCCAAAGCATCATCTGCCACAGCCGCCGCGCGAAGAGGTTGGCCATGGCCGCGGGCAATGTCAGCAGGGCGATGACCAGGATGATTCCCACCACCGACACCAGCAGGACCACCGTCAGGGCCGTCAGCGCCAGCAGCAGGAAATAGAATCGCTGCACATGGACTCCGCGCAGCCCGGCGAACTCACCGTCGAAACAAACCGCGAGCAGTTGCTTGTTGAAAAGAGCGACCGTCACCAGGACCACCACGTCCAGCGCCGCGATCAGCCACAGGTCGCGGCTGGTGACCATCAGGATGTTGCCGAACAGGTAGCTCATCAGGTCGGTCGTATAACCGGGCGTCATGCTGATGAACAGGATGCCGGTGGCCATGCCCATGGCCCATACCGCACCGATGACCGTGTCTTCCCGCTGCTTCAGATGAAGGCTGACCCAACCGATGACGACTGCCGCCAACAGGGCGGCGATGACGGCCCCGGCGATGGGGGATAGCCCCTCGAATCCGTGGACAACCCGGAAGTAATGAACGATGCCGAGTCCCGCCAGAACCGAATGCGCAATGCCTCCGGCGATGTAGCTGATGCGGCGAATGACCACGAAACTGCCGACCACCCCGCAGGGAATGCTCACCAGCAGGCCGGCCAGCAGGGCGTACTGGAGAAAGGCGTGCGTCTGCAGAGCATCGAAGAATGTCATGACTTGTGACCGTCCTCGCTGCAGCGGTGGTCGTGCCGGACCAGACGCATGTCGCTGCCGTAGAGGTCGGCTATGACCTGGCCCGTGATCTCGCTGGTGGGGTGAACGACCACGTCCTGGCCAACGCAGACCACGCTGCGCACGAACCCCGAGACGAAGCCCAGGTCGTGGGAGACAAGCACGATGGTCAAACGTTCGTTGAGTTCCTGGAGCAGCCGGTAGAATCCTTCTTCGATGTGGGCGTCCAGGCCGGCGGTGGGTTCGTCGAGCAGGAGCAGTTCGGGATCGCCGGCCAAGGCGCGGGCGATCAAAACCCGCTGCTTTTGGCCACCGCTCAACGATGCGAAATGGTGCCCCGCCCGGTCGACCAATCCAACTTCGTCGAGGGCTCGCCGCGCCTGGCCACGGTCAGCGGATCTCCAGGCACCGAAGGAGCGGGTGCGTCCCAGCCGTCCCATCAAAACCACGTCCATGGCGCTGACCGGGAACAATGGATCCAGCCGGGGATGCTGGGGAACGTAGCCGATCTTTCCCCGGGAACGGTCGGGCCGTTGGCCGAGAACCTCTATCGAACCCGCGGTGGGTTTCAAAAGCCCCAGGGCGATCTTCAAGAGGGTGGTCTTGCCGCTGCCGTTGGGCCCGACCACGCAGACGAAATCCCCGACGGGAATCGTAATGTTGACGTTCCTGAGAACCGGCTTGCCGTCGTAACCGAATTCCAGGCCACGGCAGGTGATGGCGTCACTCATAAACCGCCTCCTTCGATTCGCCGAAATCTTCAACGGCAAACCGTTCGGCGAGTGTCCCGGCCATCTTCAGGAGATTGGCCGGGTAGTCGGCGGCCAGGGGATCCAGGACCACGATCTCGGCGTCAATGGCGGCGGCCACCGTCTCGGCCGACTTGCGGGAGAACTGGGGCTGGACGATGACCGACCGGGCGCCGGCCTCCCGGGCGCGATTGATGACCTCGGCCAGGTGGCGCGGCCCGGGCTCGTGGCCGCCCGCTTCCACCGGAACCTGGATCAGGCCGTAGGCGTCGGCAAAATGTCCGAAAGCCGGATGAAAAACGATGAATCCGCGACCTTCGAAAGCGGCCAGAATGCTTCGGACCCGATCGTCCAGATCCGTGAGTTGCTCCACAAGAACTTCGTAACGTTCCAGGATGGCTGCGGCACGATCAGGTACGAGGACCTGCAGTTGCCGGCTGATGGTATCGGCCATGGCCATCGCCTGGGCGGGATCCAGCCAGACGTGGGGATCGGTATCGTGATGATGCGTATGATCCCCGGGTTCGGGTCCGGCCATCGCCGGCGCCTGGGGCAAAGCCCTGATCCGGGGCACAAGGCCCTTTTCGAAGGGAACCCCCGCAGACCAAAAGAGGTCGGCCTGTTCCAGGACGGCCATCTGCTTGGGGGTGGGTTCGTAGGTGGCGGGCGAGTGCCCGGGACCGACCAGCACGGAAACTTCCACCAGGTCGCCGCCGATATTTTCGACGAACCACACCTGGGGCAGGATGCTGACGGTGACGCGCACCGGGTCGGCCCAGGAGGCTCCGGGGACCAGACAGACCGATACCAGCAACAGTATCGCAATCCATGGGAAGGAAGTCACAGCCAAGGGAAGCCGCCGCAAGTTCCGGATTTTTTGGGCCTCATTCACTTGTTCTCACTGTCATTTTTGTACCGGTCAACATGATAGTGGTTAGGTCGTCCTTTTGGAAACAAAAGAGTTACAGAGCAAAAAGTGGCCCCGGGGACACTTTCCCGACGAACCGGAGAGTTCGGGTCATTGATTAAGCGCCGTTGATTCCCCGTCTCAATTGGATTAGGTTGGCACCATACTATCATGTGATCATTCCCAGCTACCGGGGTTCCCCCAAGGAGATCGCCATGCCTTTGATTCCCATGCGCGTCATGCTCGACCACGCCGCCGAGAACGGTTACGGCGTCGGCGCCTTCAACGTCAACAACATGGAACAGATCCAGTCCATCATGATGGCGGCCACCGAAACCAACAGCCCGGTGATCGTGCAGGCCAGCCGCGGGGCCCGCTCATACTCCAACGACAACTACCTGCGCCACCTGATGCTGGCCGCGGCGGAACTGAATCCCGCCGTGCCCATCGCCATGCATCAGGACCACGGCAACAGCCCGGCGACCTGCTTCAGCGCCATCGACCAGGGTTTTACCAGCGTGATGATGGACGGCTCGCTGCAGGAGGACGGCAAGTCGCCCTCTTCATACGAATACAACGTGGACGTGACGAAGCAGGTCGTGGCCAAGGCCCACGCCCTGGGCGTGACGGTCGAGGCGGAGATCGGCTGCCTGGGCGGGATCGAGGACGGACACGGCGCCGGTCTGACCGGCGAAGAGGCGCTGGAACATCTGACCGACCCCGAAGAGGCCGAGCGCTTCGTGGCCGACACCGGCTGCGATGCCCTGGCCGTCGCCATCGGCACCAGCCACGGGGCCTACAAGTTCACCCGCAAGCCCACCGGCGACGTGTTGAAGATGGACCTCATCGCCGAGATCCACCGCCGCCTGCCCGACACCCACCTGGTCATGCACGGTTCGAGTTCGGTGCCGAAAGAATTGATCGACATCATCAACCAGTACGGGGGCGAGATGCCCGAGACCTACGGCGTGCCTGTCGAGGCCATCCAGGAAGGCATCAAGCACGGTGTGCGCAAGATCAACGTCGACACGGACAACCGGCTGGCCATCACCGGCGCCATCCGCAAGGTGTTTTCCGAAACACCGGGAAAATTCGACCCTCGCGATTACCTGAAACCCGCCCGTGTGGCCATGGCCGAAGTGGTCAAGGCCCGCATGATCGCCTTCGGCCAGGCCGGGTGGGGGGACAAGGTGCCCGTCGTCAGCCTGGATGAGATGGCCAAACGCTACTAGCCGGCAAGGTGAAAGGACCGATATAGATGTACGGGAAATTCGGAGAGGTCCTGCGGGCGGAGCTGGACTCCATCAGGGAGCAGGGCCTGTACAAGGACGAGCGCATCCTCGAGGGGCCCCAGGGCGCCGAGATCACCGTGGGCGGCAAGACCGTCCTGAACTTCTGCGCCAACAACTACCTCGGGTTGGCGGCCGATCCGCGGGTCGTCGAGGCGGCCCGCAAGACCCTTGACAAGTGGGGGTACGGGCTCAGTTCGGTGCGCTTCATCTGCGGCACGACGTCCCTGCACAAGCAGCTCGAATCCGAAATGAGCGACTTCCTCGGCACTGAGGACACCATCCTCTACGCCGCCTGTTTCGACGCAAACGGCGGGGTGTTCGAACCCCTGCTGGACAAGGACAGCGCCATCATCACCGACCAGTTGAACCACGCCTCGATCATCGACGGCGTGCGGCTGGCCAAGGCGCAGCGGTTCATCTACAACCACGCGGACATGGACCATCTGGAGACCCAGCTGAAGGACGCCCAGGGGGCCGATTTCCGCCTGATCGTGACCGACGGCGTATTCTCCATGGATGGCCACCTGGCGCCCCTGCCCGAGATCTGCGACCTGGCGGAAAAGTACCGGTCCATGGTCCTGGTCGACGACAGCCACGCCACCGGGTTTACCGGGCCGACCGGCCGGGGCACCCACGAAAAGTTCGACGTCATGGACCGGGTGGACCTGATCACGACCACCCTGGGCAAGGCCCTGGGCGGCGCCCTGGGTGGTTGCACCAGCGGCAAACGCGAGGTCATCGAATGGCTTCGGCAGAAAAGCCGGCCCTACCTGTTCAGCAATTCGCTGCCCATGATGATCTGCGGGGCCGCCCTTGAAGTGCTGCGCATCCTGCGCGAGGATCCCGGGCCGCTCAAGACCCTGGAAAAGAACCAGATGCGCCTGCGGAACGGCCTGCGTGAGCTGGGCTTCGACGTGGACCAGGGCGACCATGCCATCATCCCGGTGCATTTCCGCAAGCATGACAACGACGCCATCGTGGCCCAGGGGATGGCCGCCGATCTGCTGGACGAGGGCATCTACTGCATCGGGTTCAGTTTTCCCGTCGTGCCGCGGGGGCAGGCGCGGATCAGGCTGCAGGCCTCGGCCGCCCACACCGACGCCCACGTGGACCGCTGCCTGGAGGCTTTCGCCGCCGTGGGCCGGAAACACGGAGCGATCTAGCAGTTTTTTTGGTTTACGATAATTTAAAATAGATAAATGAAGTCAGGTTTGCTTTTTAGGGGGGTAAAGCCTATCTTGCCCCGCGCAACGTCTGCGGCCTGCAACTCGGGTAGGGGCAGACGTGTGTTTTTGTACCTGAAATGGGGTATATTCTGTCGGTGGGAATCAGCCCGCCGCGAACCGGGACAAGGGAAATGACTACAGATCTGGAAATGATCAGGAATATCGGGATCAGCGCTCACATCGACTCGGGCAAGACGACCCTGACCGAGCGCATCCTCTACTATACCGGACGTATCCGCGATATCCACGAGGTGCGTGGCAAGGACGGCGTGGGCGCCACCATGGATTCCATGGAACTGGAACGCGAGCGCGGCATCACCATCCAGAGCGCAGCCACCTACACCACATGGGACGGGCATCACGTCAACATCATCGATACCCCCGGCCACGTCGACTTCACCATCGAGGTCGAAAGGGCGTTGAAGGTCCTGGACGGCGCCATCCTGGTGCTGTGTTCGGTAGCCGGCGTGCAGAGCCAGTCCATCACCGTGGACCGGCAGATGAAGCGCTACAGCGTGCCCCGCATCGCCTTTGTCAACAAGTGCGACCGTTCCGGCGCCAATCCCGCCCGGGTCACCGAGCAGCTGTGCGAAAAGCTGAAGCACAACGCGGTGATGATGCAGATCCCCATCGGCCTGGAGGACAAGCACGAAGGCGTGGTCGACCTGATCACCATGAAGGCCTACACCTTCGAGGGCGACAACGGGGAAAAGATCGTCGAAGGCGAAATCCCGGCCGCCCTGCAGGTGGAAGCCGACGCGCGGCGTGAAGCCATGCTCGACGCGGTGAGCATGTTCAGCGACGACCTGATGGAGGCCATCCTCGAAGAGGCCGTCACCGAGGAGATGATTCACGACGCGGTGCGCAAGGGTGTCCTGGCCAACGAACTGACCCCGGTGTACATGGGCAGCGCCTACAAGAACAAGGGCGTCCAGCTGATGCTCAACGCCGTCATGCGCTACCTGCCGTCGCCCACGGACATTGATAATACTGCTATCAAGATTGTTAAGGGCGGCGAGGAAGAGGAGTTCATCCTTTCCAACAGCGTCGAGGACGACCTGGTCTGCAACGCCTTCAAACTGGAAGAGGGGCCGTACGGTCAGCTGACCTACGTGCGCATCTACCAGGGCGTGCTCAAAAAGGGCGCGGACATCTACAACAGCCGGACGGGCAAGAAGGTCAAGGTCGGTCGGCTGGGGCGGATGCACGCCGACCAGATGGAGGAGATCGAAGTAGCCTCCGCGGGCGACATCATCGCCCTGTTCGGGGTGGATTGCGCCAGTGGCGACACCTTCACCGCCGGCGAGCGTATTTCCCTTTCGAGCATGCACGTGCCCGAACCGGTGGTCAGCCTGGCCGTCGTGCCCGAGGACAACAAGGCCGCCACGAATATGTCCAAGGCGCTGCACCGCTTCACCCGCGAGGATCCGACCTTCCGGACCTCCCAGGACCCCGAAACCGGGGACACGATCATCAGCGGGATGGGTGAGCTGCACCTCGAGGTCTACATCGAGCGGATCAAGCGCGAGTTCAATGCCGTGGTCACCACGGGTGCGCCGCAGGTCAAGTATCGCGAGACCATCACCCAGACGATCGAGTTCGACTACACCCACAAGAAGCAGACCGGCGGCTCCGGCCAGTACGCCAAGGTCCAGGGCCTGATGGAGCCCAGCGAGGACGGCGAATTCAGCTTCGAGAGCAAGGTGGTCGGCGGGCGCATTCCCACCGAATACATCGGCGCCTGCAAGAAGGGCTTTCAGCTTTCCATCGTCGAGGGCCAGTACATCGGCGCCCCGGTCCAGGGCATGAAGGTGACGATGTTGGACGGAAACTCCCACGCGGTGGACTCGTCGGACATGGCCTTCCAGACGGCTTGCCGCGCGGCCTTCCGCGAGTTCTACAAGAAGGGCAAGCCCGTGGCCCTGGAACCCCTGATGCTGGTGTCCATCGAAGGTCCCAGCGAGTACCAGGGCGACATCATCAAGACCCTGATGCAGCGGCGGGGCGTGATCGTCGGTACGACCGAGGACGAGGGTTTCGTCCGGGTGGACGCCAACGTGCCGCTGGCCGAGATGTTCGGCTACGCCACGGTCCTGAGGTCGTCCACCCAGGGCAAGGCGGAGTTCACCATGGAATTCGCCCGGTACGCGCCGGCTCCCGGCGAGGTGGCCGAGGAACTGGTCAAGGAATACGTCGAGAAAAAAGCCCAGGGCAAATAGCCTGGAGTTAACCGGAAATCGAATTGTCATCCTGAGTGTGGGATCCAATAAGCGAGTGAGGAAGACGATGGTTGAAAAAAGCATGATCGAACGCAGCCCCGTCCGGATTTTCGACCGGGCCATCGGCGGCGGTCTTGGTGAGGGAGAACTGGGTGTGGTCCTGTCGCGTCACGGGGTGGGCAAGACCGGATTTTTGATCGGCCTGGCCGTCGACAAGCTGCTGCAGGGAAACAAGGTGCTCTATATCTCGACCAAGGAGAGCGTCGAGCACATCAACAACTTCTTCGATCAGATCTTCCATGCCATGGCCGGGTCCCTGGACATGGACCAGATTCCCCAGAAGCAGCTGCGCATGGAACGCAACCGTTACATCCATGTCTACAACCGCAAGACGTTTTCGGTGGAGAAGCTCCAGCAGTCGGTCGAATTCCTGAAGGACGCCGCCGGCTTCGAGCCGGACATGGTCATCATGGACGGCACCCCTCGTTTCGAGAATACCGAGGAGTGGGAAATCCAGGGTGTCATGAAGCTGGCCGCCGAGTGGGGCGCCGAGCTGTGGACCAGCAGCAACACGCACCGCGAGGGCCAGGAGATGGACGCCCGGGGCGTACCCGCCGATGTCGCCCGGTTCGATGATTACCTGAGCGTCATCATCAACCTCGAGCCGGACAGTGACCACGTGAAGGTCAAAATCCTCAAGGAACACGGCAGCACCGAGCTTCCGCAGGTCCAGATGGAACTGGATCCGAAGACCCTGCTGCTGCGCTGGCGATAGGCGCGATCATGGCCGACCCGCAGGTGGCCGCAAATCTGGACGGGGTCCGTGAAAGGATCGCCGGGGCCTGCGCCCGGGCGGGCCGTCCCGGGAATTCGGTCCGCCTGGTGGCGGTCAGCAAGAAGATTCCCCTGCCGCTGATGGTCGCGGCCTGCCGGGCCGGACAGTGGGACCTGGGGGAGAACAGGATCCCCGAGGCGGTGGAACGGCAGCCCGAACTGGCTCGTCTTCTGACGGAGGCCGGGTTGCCCGCGGACAAGGTGCGCTGGCATTTCATCGGGCACCTGCAAAGCAACAAGGCCGGCAAGGCAGCCGGCCGTTTTCATATGTTGCACAGCGTGGATTCCCTCAAGCTGGCCGAAAAGCTGTCCCGGCTGGCCGGGGAGGCCGGCCGCACCGAGACGATCCTGCTGGAAGTCAACATTTCCGCCGAACCCCAGAAAAGCGGCTTTTCCGCGGACGAAACCGGCGAAGCGGTGGCCCGGATCGCCGAACTTCCCGGCCTGGATCTCCAGGGTCTGATGGGGATGGGACGGTATGGAGCCGCTGAGGACGAGTTGCGGAGCGGTTTTTCTTCGCTTCGGCGTCTGGCCGAAACCGCCCGCTCGGCCACCGGTCTGCCCCTGCCGGAATTGAGCATGGGCATGAGCGGCGATTTCGAAGCCGCCATCGCCGAAGGCAGCACCCTGATTCGTGTCGGTGGGGCCATTTTCGGACCCCGCCAGGCCTGATGGTTTTCCACCGGTCAAAAACAAGCCGGAAGGGTTGAGATATGGCCATTACGAAACTGGCAGTGGCCATTCTGGAGGTCTATTCCTGGCTTATCGTCGTGCGGGTGATCATGAGCTGGGTGAATCCCCGGCCCCGTAACGAGCTTCTATTGATGGTCATCCGCGTGACCGAACCCCTTCTGGGCTTCCTGCGTTCGCTGGTGCCTTTGCGCGGCCTCGACCTTTCGCCCATCCTGGCATGGCTCTTGTTAAAACTCCTCATGAGATTGATCGTTCAAGCAGGCTCCTGATACGGATTGTTGATCTATTGTGATCGGGAATTCGGGGCCGGCACCCGCAGTTGGAGGAGATTGACATGAGGATCACGCCACTCGACGTTCGCAAACAGGAATTCCGCAAAGCTGTCCGAGGCTTCGATTGTGACGAAGTCCGGGCCTTTCTTTCGACTCTCGCCGACGAGTACGAAACCGTGCTGGTCGACAACAAGCAGATCCGCGAGATGCTCATGGAGCAGGAAGACAAGATCCAGGAATATGTGGGCATGGAGCGCAATCTCCGGGACACCCTCATGACCGCCGAACGCGTCATGCAGGAAACCCGGGACAACGCCAGCAAAAAGGGCGACCTGATCATCAAGGACGCCGAAATCAAGGCCCGCCAGGTGCTCGAGGAGTGCCGCCTGCGCACCGAGGAACTGCGCCGCGAGATCATGTCCCTGCGCAAGGAAAAGGAATCGTATCTGGGGCGCTTCAAATCCCTGGCCGAGGCTCAGATCAAGTTCGTGGAGACCCATGCCAGCGACTTCGAGGACCTGGACAACCGCCTGACCGATATCGTCGATTCGGTGGTGGCCACCGCCGGCCAGAAACGCCGCAAGACCGACAAGGTCGCCGCCCGGAAGCCGGGCCCGGGCCACAAGCAGGTGCCCGGACCGGCCGCTGCCACGGCCACGGCCGCCCCTGTTGTGCTGGATCCTTTCGCCGCCGAAAACCGGATCGAAGGCGACCCTTCGGCTCCCAGGGACAAGGCTCCGGACACGAATGAAACCGCCCAGACCGGGCAGGATATCCTCGAGGTGGCCCCTCCGGCCACTCCGGTGGAAAACGACATCTGGCGTGACTACAATCCGGGCGAGAGCGGCAAGGAAGCCGAAAATCCCGGCTCCATCTCCGATATGGTGTCGGAGTCCCTGGCCGAAAACAAAAACGAAAAAACCACGGCCGGCGTTGATAAACCGGAGGGCGAAAAATCCCGGGATGCCGACAAGGCCATGACTGACGGACCGGTCCTGACCAAGAATGCCGAACCCGTGGTAGCAGGCTCTTCCACGGACACCATCTGACGGGCCGATAAGCCGCATTCCCGGGCCCGCGGGCCCGGTGCGGAAGAACCCTCAATCTCACTGCGGGAACTGGCGGGAATCCACGGATTCCCGCTTTTTTCTTGGTGGCTCGCGGGGGTCATGTTAATTTGTCTCGTCCCGGAAACCCCCTTTTTTCCACCTGGAGGGCCGTCTTGAAGGACATGTGGCAGCAGATCGAGGAAGCCGCCGGCTTCATCCGGACCAAAACCGAATTCGAGCCCGAAATAGGGCTGATCCTGGGGACAGGCCTGGGTGAACTCGGGCACCGCATCGAAACCGACTGCGCGATTCCCTACGGCGATGTGCCGCATTTCGTGGAATCCACGGCTACCAGCCACGACGGCAAGCTGGTTTTCGGCAAGCTGGGCGGGCGCCGGGTCGTCGCCATGCAGGGCCGGGTCCACTATTACGAGGGCTACAGCATGCAGCAGATCACCCTGCCGGTCCGGGTGATGAAGGCGCTCGGCTGCCAGGCCCTGCTGATGAGCAATGCCGTCGGCGGCATGAATCCCCAGCTGGGACCGGGTGATATCACGGTCATGACCGATCATATCAACCTGATGGGGGACAACCCCTTGATCGGCTGGAACGACGACCGCCTGGGCCCGCGTTTTCCGGACATGTCCGAACCCTACGACCGGGAATTCCTGGCCACCATGGAAGAGGTGGCCCTGGATTTGAGGATTCCCCTGAAAAAGGTCGTCTACGCCGCGGTGGCGGGCCCCAACCTGGAAACAGGGGCCGAATACAGGTTCCTGCGGACCATCGGGGCCGATACCGTGGGGATGTCCAGTGTGCCGGAGTGCCTGTCCGCCATCCACGGCGGCATGAAGGTCATCGGCATGTCCGTGGTCACGGACGCCTGCTTCCCCGACGCCCTGAAGCCGGCCAACGTGGAAGAGATCATCAAGGTGGCCAATGCGGCGCAGCCCGATCTCGAGGCCCTGGTGACCGGTTTTCTCGACAAGGTGACCCTGTAAAGGATCCAACCGCCAAAGGATGCAACGGAACGATGTCCAACTCATCACCCCGGGAACGTGATCCCCTTTATCCGGACCTGGCGAGCAAATTCCACGATGCCCATTCCGAGGAGCTGATCAGCAGCTTCTGGAAAAAGGACGACACCTTCCGGCGCAGCATCGCCCAGCGTGAAGGGGCGCCAGAGTGGGTCTTCTACGAGGGCCCCCCGACGGCCAACGGCCTGCCCGGGGTGCACCATGTCATGGCCCGGTTGAGCAAGGACGTCATGTGCCGGTTCAAGACCATGACCGGGCACAAGGTCATCCGCAAGGCGGGCTGGGACACCCACGGACTGCCGGTCGAACGCTCGGTGGAAAAACAGCTGGGCATCCAGGGGGCGCAGGCCATCCAGGAGCTGGGGTTGGTGCCCTTCAACGAGAAGTGCCGGGAAAGCGTCTGGTCCTGCAAGAACGACTGGGACGAATTCACCGAACGGCTGGGCTACTGGGTCGATCTGGACGATCCCTACATCACCTACGACAACAAGTACATCGAGACCGTCTGGTGGATCCTGAGCCGGTTCCACGCCGAGGACATGCTCTACAAGGGACACAAGGTGGTGCCCTACTGTCCGGTTTGCGCCACCCCGATTTCCAGCCACGAAATGGCCAACAGCTACCGCACGGTCAACGACCCGAGCATCTTCGTCAAACTGAAGGCCGTTGGTGCGGACGGAGACGCGGATGAATTCTTCCTGACCTGGACCACGACCCCCTGGACCCTGCCTTCGAACGTGGCTTTGGCCGTCGGCACCGACTTCGACTATGTGCGGGTGCGCCACGGCGATGAGGTGCTGATCCTGGCCGAAGCCCGGCTGGGCGTGCTGGACCCCGAAGTGCCGACCGAGGTGCTGGAAAAATTCAAGGGCGCCGACCTTCTCGGCCGTTCCTACGAACAGCTGTTGCCCTTCGTGTCCCCCGGGGAAGAGCGGGCTTTCGTGGTGGTCGAAGCCGATTTCGTGACCCTGGATTCGGGTACCGGCATCGTCCACATGGCGCCGGCTTTCGGCGAGGACGACTACCAGATCGGCAGGATGGAGAAACTGGCCTTTTTCAAGCCGGTGGACGCCAACGGCCAGTTCACCGACGAGGTCGAACCCTGGGCGGGTCTGAACGTCAAGAAGGCCGACCGGCAGATCATCAAGCACCTTCAGGCCGAGGGCAAGCTGCTGCGCGAGGAAACCTACAGCCACGACTATCCCTACCATGACCGCTGCGACAACCCGCTGATCTATTTCGCCACGCCCAGCTGGTTCATCAAGACCAGCAGCATGCGCGACCAGCTGGTCGAGGCCAACAAGCAGATCACCTGGGCGCCGCCCGAGGTCGGCAGCGGCCGGTTCGGCAACTGGCTGGCCGGCAACATCGACTGGAGCCTGAGCCGCAACCGTTTCTGGGGCACGCCCCTGAACATCTGGATCTGCGACGACTGCGGACACCAGCATCTGCCCGCTTGCCGGGCCGACCTGAGCGAACTGACGGGCACCGACCATTCCGAACTGGACCTGCACCGGCCGCACGTCGACGAAATCAATTTCTCCTGTACCTCCGGGGACTGCTCCGGAGTTATGCGCCGCACCCCCGAGGTCATCGACGCCTGGTTCGATTCCGGCAGCATGCCCTTCGCCCAGTACCACTATCCCTTCGAGAACGAAGAGATTTTCGAGCGCCAGTTCCCGGCCGACTTCATCAGCGAGGGCATCGACCAGACGCGAGGCTGGTTCTACACCATGCTGGTGATCGGCACCTTCCTGAAGGGGAAGAGCAGTTACAAGAGCTGTCTGGTGAACGAGCTGATCCTGGACAATAAGGGCAAGAAGATGTCCAAGAGCCGGGGGAACACGGTGGATCCCATGGACATCATGCGGACCGAAGGCGCCGATCCGCTGCGCTGGTACATGGTCACCTGCAGCCCGGTGTGGACGCCGACCCGCTTCGACCGCGATGGGGTGAAGGAGGCCCAGCGGAAACTGCTGGCCACCCTGGAAAACACCTACAACTTCTTCACCCTCTACGCCAACCTCGACGGGTTCACGCCCGCGGACGGCGGCGAGGTGGCGCTGGACCATCTGGACCGCTGGATCCTCAGCCGCCTGCAAAGCGTGACCCGGTCGGTGACCGCCGACCTCGAGGCCCTGCACCTGACCCGGGCCGCCAAGACCATCGGCACGTTTTTCCTGGACGACGTCAGCAACTGGTACCTGAGGCTCAGCCGCCGGCGCTTCTGGAAGGGCGACATGACGCCGGACAAGCGGGCCGGTTTCACCACCCTGCACACCGTTCTGGAGTCCAGCCTGCGTTTGCTGGCGCCCTTCATACCTTTCGTGGCCGAGGAAATCCACCAGGGATTGACCGCCCACGTTGATCCCGGTGGTTCGGTCCATCTCCAGGATTTCCCGACCGCCGACGCCGCCATGATCGACGAGGGACTGGAAAAATCCATGGCGGCCGCCCAGGCCGTGGTCGGTCTGGGACGCAGTCTGCGCCAGGAAGCGGGTCTGAAAACCCGCCAGCCCCTGGGCCGGCTGGTCATGCACGCCAACGACGATCGCGTCGCCCTGCTCAAGGCCGATGAACTTCTGACCGGCTACATCGCCGGGGAACTGAACGTCAAGGAAGTCGGGACGGTGGCCGATCCCCGCGAAGTGGCCACGCTTTCGGCCAAGGCCAATTTCCGCGCCCTGGGGCCGCGTTTCGGCAAGCGGTCGCCCCTGGCGGCCAAGCGGATCACGGCCATGACCCCGGACGAGATCATGGAACTGCGGGCCGCCGGCCGGGTTACGCTTGATTTCGAGGGGGAGGACGTCGAATTCACCTTCGACGAGATCATGATCGCCGAAGAGGGTGTGGGGGCCTTCGTGGCCACGGGGGACCAGGGCCTGACCGTGGCTCTGGACACGACCCTGACCGGGGATCTGCTCCAGGAAGGGCTGGCGCGGGAGATCATCAACAAGGTCCAGAATCTGCGCAAGAAAAGCGGTCTGGAAGTTTCCGATCGCATCGAATTGGCCGTTACGGGGTCTGAGAGCGTTTTGGCGGCCATTTCGCGGTTTGCCGACAGGATTACCACCGAGACGCTCGCAGTGGACGTTGCTTCTGACCGGGATTTGGCTTATAAAGACACATTCAAGATAGACGACAATGAAATCGGTATCGCCCTGGATCGGGTCTGATACCATGCGGGGAGGGATCCCATGCGGAAAACGGAGCTGCAGAGATTCAGAAAAATGCTTACCGAGGAAAAAAACCGGGTAATGCAGTCTCTGGCCCAGCACGAAAAAATCATTAAACATACCGATGACCAGTCCGGTCTCGAGATGGGCAAGGCCCACTCGAATCACATGGCCGATCAGGGGTCGGATGAGTTCCAATACGAGACGACCATCAAGTTCGCCAACACCGAGGGCCGTTACCTCTACAACATCGAAGAGGCCCTCGGGCGGATCGAAGACGGCTCCTACGGGAAATGCCAGGAATGCAACAAGGCTATCGGTGTGGCCCGCCTCAAGCGTTTGCCCTACACCCGCATGTGTATCGACTGCAAGGAGAAGGAGGAGGCGGGAAACCTCTGATGCTCAGCCGAATCTGCAAGCCTTGGGTGTGGGCTCCTCTCGTTCTCGTTCTCGATTTCACCTCCAAGAGGGCCGTCTTGGCCAACGAAACCGCCCTGCGGGCCAAAATATCCGTCATCGGCGATTTCCTCCGCTTCATCTACGTCCGTAATCCCGGATCGGCCATGGGGTTGTTCCCGGTGGGCCGATTTGTCCTGGTGGGCATCAGTGTCATGGCATCCCTGTTTCTCGTTTACCTGTACCGCACCACCGATGCCCGGCTGAAGGTGCGCCGCGGGGCCATGGCGGCCATTCTGGGCGGGGCGGTCGGAAACCTGATCGACCGGGTCTTTTACGGCGGCCATGTGGTGGATTTCATCGATGTGGGCATCGGCACCCACCGGTTCTACACCTTCAACGTCGCGGACATGGGTGTGACCGTGGGGGGCACCCTGCTTTTTCTCTGCATCCTTCTGGACGGGCGACGTTCCCATGACTGACAAGGAAAAGGCCGAGCGGACATTCACCGTGGAGCCTGACGACGCCGGGCAGCGCCTGGACAGTTTCCTGGTGGACCGCTGCCCCGATATTTCCCGCAACCGCATCCACGCCGACATGAAGGAAGAGCGGGTCCGGGTGGACGGCCGTTCGCGCCCCAAGGGCTACCGCCTGCGGGACGGCAACAAGGTCGTTTTCCAGCCGGGAACCAAACCGGAAATGGAAGCGGTGCCCCAGGATATCCCCCTGGACATTATTCATGAAGACGACCACCTCCTGGTGGTCGACAAATCCGTCGGCATGGTGGTCCATCCGGCCGTGGGCCACGCGGACGGCACCCTGGTCAACGCCCTGCTGCACCACTGCAAAAACCTGTCCGCGGGAGGCGATCCCCTGCGCCCGGGAATCGTCCACCGTCTGGACCGGGACACTTCGGGGCTGATGGCGGTCGCCCTGACCGACACGGCCCACCGCCATCTGGCCGCTCAATTGATGGACCGGCGCATGGGGCGGACCTATCTGGCGCTGTCCTGGGGACGTTGGAAAGAGGACGAGGGCACCCTGACCGGTGATATCGGACGGCATCCCCGTTTTCGCCAGAAAATGGCCGTGGTGGCCAGCGGCGGCAAATCCGCGGTAACCAGGTACCGGGTGCTGGAGGATTTCGGCTTTGTCCAGCTATGCGAAGTGCAGCTGGAAACAGGCCGCACCCATCAAATCAGGGTTCATTTCGCCCATAACGGCCATCCCGTCGTGGGCGACCGGATGTACGGGGACGACCAGCGCGCCCGCGGCATCCACACGCTGGACCGTCGCCTGGCCGACCGCATGGTGAAGGCCGCCCGGCGGCAGCTGCTCCATGCGATGGAATTGAAGCTGGTCCATCCGGCCACTTCCGAACCTCTTGAATTCCGGGCCGATGTTCCACCGGACATGACCGATGTCCTGGCCATGCTCCGGGAGAAACCCTGATCATGGTAATTGCGGCGTATTCCAATTGTGGACAGAAAGGACCCTGTGTTCTATGCTGGTGCGGTTGAATAATCCTAACGACCGGCCGGGTCGGGGTTCCCGGCGGTTTGGTCCCACTCCTTCAAAGGGTGAAAGTGCGTGAAACTCAAGGAACGCAAGCGGGATGGCGTGGCCATCCTGGAGATGAGCGGCAAGCTCATGGGAGGCCCTGATTCCGAGACCTTCGATGAGACCCTCAAGACCCTCATTCACGAGGGTTGCCATAACGTCATCGTCAGTATGGAACGCGTTAAATGGGTCAACAGTACGGGACTGGGAATCCTCATCTCCGGGTATACGACTCTCAAGAAAAGCGGGGGAGAGCTGAAACTCCTCAAGGTATCGGATCGTATCGAAAATATCTTTATCGTCTCGAAGCTTTACACTGTTTTCGAATCATTTCAGGACGAAGACGAAGCCGTTCAGAGTTTTTCCTGATGGATCATGAAAGCCAGTGCAGGCAGGTGAATTGACCGTGTCGTCCAAAATCGAGTTACATCTGCCCAGCAATATGGAATATCTCGGCGTGCCCGATGCGGTTCTCATGGAAATCGGCAGCGATATGGATTGTTCCAAGAACGATCTGGAGGAACTCGGCACTTCGGTGATCGAGGCCTGCACCAACGCCATGGAGCACGGCAACCAGCTGGACGACGTGCTGTCCATCCAGGTGATCTTCGAGGTAGAGGGCAACGAAATCACCATCACGGTCCTGGACAAGGGACCGGGGTTCGATTTCGAACACTGGACACCGTCGGACGAACTGATGCGCCAGCGCGGGCGAGGCATCCTCATCATGCGCGAATTCACCGATTCCCTCGAGTTCGCCCGCCACGACGACGGCCGTTTCATGATCCGCATGGTCAAGAAACTAAAACCTTCCGAAGACGACTGATCCGATGCCCTGTTATCTGGGACTCGATTACGGCCAGCGCAGGACCGGGATAGCCGCCAGTGATCCGGACGGCACCCTGGCCTTCGCCGTGGGAACCCATGTCGAGGGGCGCGATGCCTCCATCCTCTCGTATCTGAAATCACTGATTTCCGACCGGGAAGTGACCGTATTGGTGCTGGGACTTCCCCTGACGGCCGACGGCAGGGAAGAAGCCATGGCCCGCCGGGTGCGAAAATTCGCCCAGCGTCTGTTACAGGAATTCGAGGTCGAGGTGGTTCTCTGGGATGAAAGGTATTCCAGCGCCGAAGCGGATCGCTGGCTCGATCTGCGGCGCCGCCCCGGCAAGGAAGACAGGGACGCCCTGGCGGCGCAGATCATTCTCCAGTCCTTCCTGGACAGTCCGGTGAAGGACGAGGTCCCGCGGGAGGAGCCGTCGTGATAAAACGCTTCGTCGTGGTGGCCGCCATCGCTGTTCTGCTCGGAGTGCTTGCCGTGTCGTGGGCCTGGCGTCTGTGGACGGGACCGGGGCCGGCCGCCACTTCGGACGGGCAGGCCACCACGCTGGTCCGCATAACCAACGGGATGACCCTGACCACGGCGGCCGATACCCTGGTTTCCCACGGCGTGTTGAAACAGGCCAAGGTCCTGCTCGCGGGGGCCCGGTTGACGGGGAAGGGAAGATCCCTGCGGGCCGGCCTCTACAAACTGACCTACGGGGTCTCGCCCCGGGACCTGTTGCAGATCCTGACCACGGGTTCGGCCGTCCAGATCAGGGTTACACTTCCCGAAGGCCTGGCCGCCGAAGAGATGGCCGTGATCCTTGCCGCGGCCCTGGGATTCGGCTCGGACGATTTCCTGGCCGCCGCCGATTCGGTTGTGATGGCCGCGGCCGGGGAGGGTGGCCTGCTGCCGGGAGATGCCCGGGCTGTCGCGGGCCATGATTCCCTGCTATCCGCGGAATCGAACCGCCATCCCCGCCTGTTCCGGTGGTGCGAGGGACATCTGGCACCGGACACTTTTCATTTTTCCGAGGGAACGTCCGCCGCGGTGGCCGCGGGCTTTTTGGTGAAGGCCCAGTGGGCCCGCCTCGATTCGGTCCTGGACGCCTCGGCGGGGACGGACGGCCCCGATTTTTCCAGGCAGGAACTCCTGACCCTGGCCTCCATCGTCGAGGCCGAGGCCCGGCGTGAAGACGAGCGCCGCCTGATTGCCGCCGTCTATGTGAACCGGCTGCGTCGGGGCCGAAGGTTGGAGGCCGATCCGACCGTGGCCTATATCCTGCGCAAAAAAGGCAAGCGTCTGTTCTACCGCGATCTTGAAGTGGAATCCCCCTTCAATACCTACCGCAACGGGGGGCTGCCTCCGGGGCCCATCGGCAATCCGGGACTGGCCGCACTGGAGGCGGCGGCCCGTCCGGATCCCACCTGCAGCGCCATGTATTTCGTGTCCGACGGCGAGGGCGGGCACGTTTTTTCCCGCACGGCCGCCGAGCATCAGGCCGCCGTGCGGGAATTCCGGCGGATCAGAGCCGAAAACCGTAACAACCGGAATAATTGACGGAACCGGTCACCCGCTATATTGTTCCGTACGAGGCGATCAAGCGGGACCTGGGCATTCAGTGAGGACGACATCATGGATCTGATGAAAAAATTCTGGTTGCTGTGGGCCGCCCTGGGGGCCGTTGTCCTGGGATTTGTCACTCTGTCGGCCGGAATGTTGACCATCGGCCCGGTTCTGCTGGTTCTCGGTTATTGTATTTTGCTGCCGTTTTTCCTGTGGCGATCGTTTCAGGAAAGTGTGGGCGAATAGTTCAGTTGGCTAGAGCGCCTGCTTTACACGCAGGAAGTCACAGGTTCGAGTCCTGTTTCGCCCACCA
>JBDLKA010000051.1:0-24099 GCA_039714075.1 Candidatus Krumholzibacteriota bacterium
GAGTCGGACATGCACTCCTTGAAACAGACGGCCTTGGCCGCGATCACGTGCATCAGCGGCCCGCCCTGGATGCCCGGGAAATTCATCTTGTTGATGGCCTTGAAGTAATCCTTGCGGCTCAACACCAGGCCGCCCCGGGGCCCCCGCAGGGTCTTGTGGGTGGTCGAGGTCACCACGTCGCAGTGCGGCACGGGACTGGGATGCACTCCACCGGCGACCAGGCCCGCGATATGGGCCATGTCGAAAACCAGCACGGCGTCGATCTCGTCGGCGACCGAACGCAGGATTTCGTAGTCCCAGAACCGGGGATAGGCACTGGCGCCGCCCACGATCATCTTCGGCCGTTCGGCCAGGGCCTGCTCCCGCAAACGGTCGTAGTCGATGGTTTCGGTTTCCTTGTCCACCTCGTAGTGGATGGCGTCGAACAGGAGGCCGGAAAAGTTGACGGGATGACCGTGGGTCAGATGTCCGCCATGGGACAGGGACAACCCCATGATCTTGTCCCCCGGCTTCAGGAAGGCCAGGTAGGCCGTCATGTTGGCGGTGGACCCGCTGTGGGGCTGCACGTTGGCCCTCTCGGCGCCGAACAGGGCCATGGCCCTCTTCTTGGCCAGGGTCTCGGCCGTATCCACGTTCACGCAGCCGCCGTAGTAGCGCTTGTTGGGATAACCCTCGGCGTACTTGTTGGTCAGGGTGGAGCCCATCGTCTCCATGACCGCCCGGCTGGTGAAGTTTTCGCTGGCGATCATTTCCAGCTGATTGCGCTGCCGGGCCAACTCGAGTTCCAGGACCTCGGCGATTTCGGGATCCGTATTCCGTACTTCGTCGTACATGGCGGTCACTCCTGAACCAGTCGGTTCTTTTCATAAGAGGTGATCTTGTCCACGCGGCGACCATGCCGGCCGCCCTCGAATTCCGCTCCGGCCCAGGCGTCGAAAAGGACCAGGGCCGTTTCCGGTTCCATGGCGTCCCCACTCAGGCACAGGACGTTGCTGTCGTTGTGCATGCGCGTGGTCTGCGCCTGTTCCGTTGTAAAACACAGGGACGCCCTCACGCCGGCAACCTTGTTGGCGGCAATGCTCATCCCGATTCCGGAGCCACAAATCAAAACCCCCGCGTCGGCACCTCCGGAGGCGACCAGTTCGGCCACCGCGAATGCAGGATCGGGGTAATCGGCGGAATCCTCCGACGGGCAGCCAAGGTCCTCGGCCTCGATTCCCCGGGAACGCAGGATGTCCAGCAGCAGGGTTTTGTGCGGGTAGCCGCGGTGGTCCGAACCCAGGGCGACAATCATGATTCCAAATCCTTTCGGACGGCAAGGGACCTGAAACAGGGTCCCCAGGCGGCGCACAGACGGGCAATCTGTTCACAGACAAGAGCATAGTTTTCCGGTGACCCGCCGTAGGGATCGGGCACCTCTTCGGCGTCGCCGGAATACCCGGAGCGACCCAGGTCAACCCCGGGGTCCCCCAGCATACCAATGCTGCCGGCGTAGGCGTCACCGAACCGGCTGCGAAAAATGGCCGCGTGGCTTCTCGTCATGCCGATCACCCACGAAGTCCCCTTCAGGATGTCGGCGGAAACCGGCCGGGATCCGTGGTCAGCCAGCGAGATACCCGCCGCTTCGGTCCAGGCCCTCGATTCCGGCGAAGCCGGCTGCCCGCTCCGGGCATCCAGCCCCACGGAACGGAAATCCAGATCCAGTTCCCGGAAAAGCCGCCGGGACACCACTTCGGCAACCGGGCTGCGGCAGGTGTTACCCGTACACAGGAACAGGATGCGGGTCACCACGAGGCACCGCGAACACCGTACAGGGCAAAATTAGATCCCACGGGTACCCCCGTCAAGACCCCCCGGCTCCACCCGGGGAGGGTCCAGCGGACCGCGGCGCAGTTGGACAGGAGGCCATTGGGTCAGGTCGATCAGGGCACTGGGCCGTCCGCGGCCTCCGGCGGCAGAGACTGCGGGCGACTCCGCAGGCTTCCAACACCCGTCGACCGTGGCGCCGAACGCGGATCGGGCCGCTTCCAGATCCTCGAGGGGGTCTTCGCCGGAACGATTCACGCTGGTCGAAACCAGAGGGAATCCCACGGCCAGAATCAGGTCGCGCAACGACTTAAGACCAGGCACCCTGACGGCAACCGTACCGCCATGCGCGTTTACGGACCGGGACAATTCCCCTCCGGACGGGAGGATCAGGGAGAAGGGACCCGGCCAGCACCTGCCGCAGAAATCCTTTTGCCTGTCGTCGAGAGTTCCGGTCACCAGGGAGGCCTGGGTCACGGAACCGGCCAGGACGAGCAGGGATTTGTCGGGCCGGCGCCCCTTCAGATCCAGAATCCGGGTCACCGGATCGGCCAGATCGGCCCGGCAATGGAAACCGGGCAGGGTGTCGGTGCCCAGAATCAGAACACCGCCGGACTTCAGGAGCCCGGCGGCGGCGGCGGATGCCAGAAGTTCCCTGGACACGGTCAGCGACCGCCCCGGGCCAGCTCCCGTCGGTAATCAGAGACGGCCGCGGCGACCTTCTTGTCCTTCAGGGCCAGGATCCGGGCTGCCAGGCAGGCGGCGTTGCGGGCGCCGGCGCTGCCCACGGCCACCGTCGCCACCGGGACGCCGGGAGGCATCTGCACGATCGACAGGAGGGCATCCACGCCCGCCAACGGGCCCGAGGCCACCGGCACGCCGATGACCGGCATGGCGGTCATGCTGGCCACCACCCCGGGCAGATGGGCGGCCATTCCCGCCACGGCGATGAAGATCTCGGCCCCGTTCTTCTCGGTCCTGGCCACGATTCGCTTCAGTTTGTCCGGCTGCCGGTGGGCCGAAGCCACCTCCACCACGTGCGGCAGGCCGAACCGGTCCAGCAGCGGCAGCATCTTTTCGATGACCGGCAGATCGCTGGCACTGCCCAGGAGGACCACCACCCGGGGAGCCGTGCCGGCGGTTTTTTTCGAACGAGAACTCTTCTTCTTGTCAACCACGTTGCTCACCTTTGGCTGCGGCGATATCCCGCCGGTAGATCAAACCTTCGAAGTGCGTCTCATTCAAAAGATCGTAGGCCGTCCCCCGCGCGGTCGCCAGATCGGCACCCAGGCCCACCGCACCGAGAACCCGACCTCCGGAGGTCACCAGTTCCTTGCCGGTGTCCCGGGTGCCGGCATGAATGATCCAGCCGTCCTCGTTTTCCGCACCGGGAAGTTCGATGACCTTGTCCTTCACGTAGTTTCCGGGGTAGCCGTCCGAAGCGCCCACCACGACCACGCAGTGCCGGTTCCAGTCGGTCATGCCCGCTCCCGGCCAGTTCTCCGGCCCATCCTCGATTCCCCCGGCAAAACCCTGCAGGTAACCGCCCAGTTTGCCGGCGGCGGTGCTGGCGGCCAGTTCGAGAAAATCCCCTTCCAGCAGGGGCAGGACAACCTGGGTTTCCGGATCACCGAAGCGGCAATTGAATTCCAGCACCTGGGGTCCGGACTCGGTCAGCATCAGACCCGCATACAGGACGCCGCGATAGGGAATGTCCCGCCGCCGCAACTCCGCCAGGACGGGCAGAACGATGCGGGTGTCGATTTCCTCGTGCAGCTCACCGGGCAGGTGCACCGGGGCGAAAGCCCCCATGCCGCCGGTGTTGGGTCCGGTGTCGTTTTCACCGATACGCTTGTGATCCCGGCTCGGGGCGAGCAGGCAGTAGGACTGGCCGTCGGTCACGATCAGCACCGAAAGCTCGGGACCGAAGATGCATTCCTCGATCAGGATGCGCAGGCCGGCCCCGCCGAAACGCTGGTCGTCGAGACATTCCCGGACGAAGGCTTCGGCCTCGTCCCGGTTCGAACACACCGCCACACCCTTGCCCTGGGCGGCGCCGCAGGCCTTGATGACGACCGGCAGGTCGCTGTTGTCCAGGTGCTTGAGAGCGGCCCGGGAACTGCTGAAGGCGTGGTAGCGGGGCGTGGGCACGCCGGCGGAAGCGAGGACTTCCTTGGCGAACTCCTTGTCCCCCTCCAACCGGGCCCCTTGGGCACCCGGTCCGAAAACGGCAATCTCCGCCCGGTGCAGATGATCACCCAAACCGGCGATCAAGGGGTCTTCCGGACCGATGATCACCAGGTCCACGGCCTCCCGGCGGCAGAAATCCACCACGCCATCCGGATCCATGGGGTCCAGGTCCACATTGCGTGCCCGGCCCGCCGTCCCGGGATTCCCGGGGGCGGCGAAAATAATCGGTTCCTGCGGCGAAAGGGCGAGCTGCCTGACGATGGCGTGTTCACGGCCTCCGGATCCGATGACGAGAACTTTCCTGGCCATGTGAGATTCCTCCTCCTGGACCGGTGCTGACCAGCCGCCTGAAACATTGCTGTTTCCAAAAACTAACCCAAGTCACACGGCCGGACAACGGGAATCAGGCAGGAACGATGGTTGTGCCCCGGGTCCCGCCCACAGCCTCCAGGATGTGTTCGGGAGAGGTGATGACCACGGCCTTGCCCCCTGCGGAAAGGAAAGAAACGGCGGCTTCGATCTTGGGGCCCATGCTTCCCGGCGGGAATTCACCGTCGGCGAGCATCCGTTCCGCCCGGTCGACGGTCAGGGTGTCGAGGGCTTCCTGATCCGGGCGCCCGAAGCTGGCATACACCTTTTCCACCTGGGTGACGATGACCAGCACGTCGGCCCCGATCAACCCGGCGAGCAGGGCGCTGGCCCGGTCCTTGTCGATCACCGCGTCGACTCCCGCCAGAAAGCCGCGGTCGTCCCGGATGACGGGCACCCCGCCTCCGCCGGTGGCGATGGTCAGGACACCCCCGTCCACCAGGGTCCGGATGGCTTCCCATTCGATGACCTCGCGGGGAGCGGGACTGGGTACGACCCGGCGCCAGCCGCGGCCGGCATCCTTGACGATGGTCCAGTTGTTCTCGTCACGCAGCAGCCCGGCCTGTTCCTCGTCGTAGAAGGGCCCGATGGGTTTGGTGGGATTGTCGAAAGCCGGATCGTCGGGGGCGACCAGCACCTGGGTGACCACCGAGGCCACGGGGACATCCAGATCGATTTCCGCCAGGGCGTTCTGCAGGGACTGCTGAAGCATGAAACCGAGTCCGCCCTGGCTGTCGGCGCCGCAGACGAACATCGGCATGGGAGGAATGCCGTGCACAGCCATGCCGGCGTCGTTGCGCAACACGATGTTGCCGACTACCGGTCCGTTGCCGTGGGTCATCACGACCCGGTGGCCGGAGGCGGCCATACGAGCGACCTGTTTCATGGTCGCCATCGTGATGGCCGCCTGCTGTTCGTAGGTCCCCTCTTGCCCCACCGGCACGATCGCATTGCCGCCCAGGGCGATGACGAACCGGCGACTTCCTGCCGATCCTCCGCTAACCGCCATTACGGACCGCAGCGGCGAATTCCGCGAATCGCTCCAGCGCCTTGCGGATGTTTTCCTGGCTGTTGGCGTAACTGAAACGCAGGTAGCCTTCGCCGAAGGCCCCGAAGGACGTGCCGGCGAGAGCGGCCACCCCGAAGTCCTCCAGCAGGCGTGTTTCGACCTGTTTGCTGGTCAGCCCCAATCCGCTGATGTTGGGGAAGACGTAGAACGCCCCCCTGGGCTTCTTGCAGGTGACGCCCTCGATGGCGTTCAACCCCTCGACCAGGATGTCGCGCCGCACCTTGAACTCGGCCACCATGGCCTGGGCGTCGTCCTGGGGACCGGTCAGGGCTTCGGCCCCGGCCATCTGCGTGAAGGCCGCGGTGCAGCTGGTGCAGTTGGTCTGCAGCTTGGCCACCGCGGCGGCCAGTTCGGCGGGCATGATCCCGTAGCCCAGCCGCCAGCCGGTCATGGCGTAGGTCTTGGAGTGGCCCTCCAGGATGATGGTGCGCTCCAGCATGCCCGGACGGGTGGCGACCGAATCGTGGGTTCCCTCGTAGATGATCTTGCTGTAGATCTCGTCGCTGAGCACCCAGAAATCATGTTTGACCGCCAGCTCGGCGATGGCGTCCAGGTCGTCGGAACTCAGCATCCCGCCGGTGGGATTCTGGGGCGAGTTGATGATCAGCAGCTTGGTCTTGTCGTTGGCCAACGCCCGCAGGTCTTCGATGTCGAAGGAGAAATCCTTCTCCTCGGCCAGCTTCAGGGGAACGGGTTTGCCTTCCAGGAAGTTGATCACCGATTCATAGATGGGGAAACCCGGATTGGGGTAGATGACTTCGTCACCCGGATCGATCAGGGCCGTCAACGGGAAATAGATGATGGGCTTGCCGCCGGGCACGATCACCACGTTGTCGGGCCCGACGTCGATACCGCGATCCTTCGCGATATGCTCCGCGAAGATCTTGCGCACTTCGGGCATACCCGCGGCGGGACCGTAGTGCGTGTACCCGGAGCGAAGAGCCTCCACGCCCTTGTCGATGATGTTTTGGGGGGTATCGAAATCGGGTTCGCCGATTTCCAGATGAACGATGTCGCGCCCCTGGGCTTCCAGGGCCTTGGCCTTCGCCAGTACTTCGAAAGCCGTTTCGGTACCCAGTCTTTCCATACGCTTGGCCAGCATGACGCTCTCCCTTGTGAGATGAAAAGGAGCGGGACGATAAATAGGTCCCGGATCAACCAAACGTAGGAGCCCGGAGGGGGCAAGTCAACCGTATCAGGTGAGCGATTTGATGTATTTTATGATCTCCCGGCCCACCTCTTTGCGGATGCCCGCCCTGTCCGCGGCCATGCGCTTCAGGTCTACCTTGGAAACGTATTTCACGTGGATGAATTTGCGCAGTACCGTGAGGGGTATATTGACCGGACTTCGCAGAATGGCCAGGGGCACGGTGCGGTTGGCGAACCCCGTATGCAGAATTCGGACCTGGGCCACCGTTTCGATGACCTTGGGATTGCGGGTCCGGCTCACCACGTCCTCGACCAGACCCGGAATCGCCGCCACCTTGGGACTGCGCAGCAGACCGAGCAGAACACTAATGGATTGCATATTGGACAATACCAGATGCTTCAGTTCGGTAACCGAGGCGCTGTTGACATCCACTTTTTCGTCGTCTTCGACCGGCGGTTTTTCCGAAACTTCCGGGATGACCGCCTCCCCTTCCGACAGCAGGTCATCAATCCGGCAGAGGGCGTCCTCGGCCCGGTCGTCGACCGCGGCCACGGCGGCCGCGACGGGAAGATCGTGTTCCAGGTATGAGCCGCCTTCGGGAATGGTAATGACCAGGCTGTCATCCCGTACCTCCCATCCTGCCAGGTCCACCCCGGTCAGGCCGGGCGGCAAGGGCAGATGGAGTTCATCCCTGCCACCGGAAACCGGGAAATGTTCCTTGATCATCCGGACCCCGGTCACCAGGTCGAGTTCGGCGGCCACGCCCTGCAGGCGATGCAGACAATAGGCCAGGGTCGGCACCGGAATCGGGTTGGCCACCAATCCCTCGAACAGATCGGCCAGCGGTTCCAGATCCGGATCCAACTTCAATACCCGGCTCAAAACGGAACGGTCGCTGTCCTCGAGCACGTCAAGGGAACGGGAAACGGCCCTGGCGAAATCCTTGCCCGAACACCCTTCCTCTATCATGGAGATCATCCGGCGCAGATCCCGGATCTCGGCATCGGCCATGCTCAACGATGGCAGGACCCTGCTGATTGTCGCGATACGGGTAGGATCGATGTTCCCGGCCAGTTGGCTGATCCTCTCCTGCCTGGCATCGACTTCGAGACGCAGAAGTTCCACCAGGAACTTCCTGTCCCCGTCGTCCATTTCATCGCCCAGGGTCAACCGTGCCGTCAGGACCTCCAGGCCGTCCCGCAACATGGGCCACGGGAATTCACCCCCGGGCCGCCCCTCTTCCCCTGCGTCCACCGCAGCGGTGGCCAGGCCCAGACCGACACACCGTTCGGTCGTTTCTTCCAGACGCGCCAGCCAATCCTGGTGGAAACTGCCCGGATCTTCCGGGTCGTTCCCGATCCTGTCCCTGAGGCGCCGTGACGAGTTGAATCGTTGGACGCGAGGCAGCAGCCTGTCCCCGGGTGTCGAAACATCCAGAAAGGCGGCCAGGAGTCGGGCGCCGGCCGGGGTGCCCTTGATCGCCAGATTTTGGATTCCCATAAGATATTCTTTTGCATTGTCTTGATTGGATATCTTACCCAAAAACATGAACAGGCTTTCAGCCCTGGCCGACACTTCGGAATCTGCAAAAGCCAGAGCCTCGAGAGCCTCGAGGATAAACGGTTCAGGCTCCCGTGTTCGCGCCTCGGAGGTGCCGTCCCAAGGTAGAATAAGTTCCGCAACCGCCACTGGATGTCCTTGCTGCTGGAGAGGCCGGAACCGGCGACATGGCCGCCGGAAAAATTCATGGGTCCCGCTTCATATCGTTATCGGCCAAGGCGCTGCCATATTTACCAACCGATCGCCTTCACCAGCGAATCCCTGCTTCGGCCCAGAATGTGGGGACCGGTCCTCCTTCCAGCCCCCTTTCCGGATGCCGCAGTGAAACGGCTGCCTGAAGCCGCATCATTCGACCAAACCTTTCCAGGCCCAACACGGTTTCGGACCGCCAGAGCCCCCAGTGTCTGGGCAGGACCATTCCGGTCAGGGGACTGACGGCGCTGACCAGGTCCACCGGATCCCCCCAGGCGCTCACCCAGGTGCCGCGCAGCCTCCACCCCCTGCCGACGACCCGCCTCCCGCTCAGGCCGACCAGACTGCGGCGTCCGCCGGCCGACCCGTTCTCCAGACTGTAGCTTCTGAGCATCAGCCGCCCGCGGCTCTGGTTCTCTTCAAAGACCACCTGGGCCGAAACAATGGTGCGATGGTACGGTTCTTGAGGCAATGGCGCCTGCCAGGGATACCTGACGGACCACTCCCACGCCGCGCGGGTGTCACGGCGAAAACGAAGAGCCAACTGCACAGCGGGTATCAGCTTTCTCGAACCCTGGAGATCGACCAGCATTTTGGTATTTCGGCTCCGCGTGCCCCTGCGATCCAGGTGGCGTCCCAGATGCAGCAGGGCCTTCAGGACAACTCCCGAACCGGTGCGGGTGAATCCCCTGACGGCCAATCCCCGGCCCGCCCAACCGGGAAGCACGCCCGGCCGGCGGGACAGTTCCGGCGCCGCGGCCAGGTCGGCAAACCCGAATTGCCCTTCCAAGCCGGAACCTCGGACCGGGCTCCATTTAACCTGGACCACCGCGGCCCCTGCCGGAGGAACACCCGGTGCGGGCTTGAAAACCATAGCTTCGCAGCTGCCCGAAAAACGTCCCTTGGCTATTCCTGTCGACAAACTCGCCCCGCCGGCGGCATCCCGGTATTGACCCGCGACCGACAGCCTCCAGTTTCCCCCTCGGACACCCACCTGGGCGGCGGTGTTGCGCAACCCACGATCAGGAACCCCCTCGCCGAGCCCCTCCCTGACAAACCTCAGGCTCCAGGATCCCAGCCGGACGGCTCCCCCGTAGCCGGAAAGCGCGCGCGGATCTTCCGCCCCGAGCCAGGTCACCAGCCGTTCCGCCGAGGGGCTGAAACCTGAATCCGCGGCCAAGGTCGACCCTCGACCCGGAGGTCCCACCAGCAACCCGAAGCCGTGCGACAGACCCAGGTCCCCGATCCGCAACTCAACCGGCCCCGGTCCCAGTTCCACGACCCCCGTGGTCTCCCGCAGGCCTGACCGGTATTCACGGACCCTCCCCCGCACACGGAGCCAGGGGATTTCGAGGGATACCTTCCCGTAATGATCCAGGCCTTCGTCCCGGTAATGCCCCAACCGGTACTTGAAGGCCCCCTGAAACCAGCGTGGTACGGCAAATTTTCCCGAACCGGTCCCGCCCTCCTTTACCTCTGCCAAAAACCTGGCCAGATCCTCCCTGGTCGGGGGAACGCCGGCGGCGTTCAGGGTGCCGAGAGCTTCCTCGACCTCTTCAAGGTCATCGGGGACCAGCGGACTGCCGCCGGTTTCTCCGGCATCGGCGACAGGTTCGACCTGACCTGCGGCCGAATCAGCCAGGAGGATGACCAGGGACAGCACCGCCCCGACCCAACGGTCATTCCTCACCACGACGCTGCTCCGGGATCCCCAACGCCCAGTACAAACCTGTGCGTGACCCCCAGGGCGGGATGAACCAGATGGGAGGTCTGCAGCCACAAGCCCCCCACGCGTGCGGAGAGATTTCCGCCCATGCTTCCGGTATCGGGATCGACCAACCAACCCAGTCCCAGGTAAGGGGTCAGACGGCCCAGGATTTCCAGGGAGGGAACCGGCGCGCCATTTCCTTTCTGATCCACACGAACGGCCAATCCCGTACCTGAATAGAAAACCCGCAAATCCGCCAACGTCCGGCGGCCGCCGCGGCCATGCCAGCCCGGGATGTCGGTTGCGTGCAGCCAAAGTCCGATCTTGGCCCTGGCGGATTTTCCCATCCGCACCGAAAAGCCACCCTGAAACGCCGCTTCCCAGGCCGAGCCGGCCGGCACTTTAGCCACCAGCCAGCGCCGGAAACGAATACGGGCCGCCACCCACACTCTTTCCCCCGCCCGGATCCGCAACATCTTGGTGTCTTCCAGGTACAGACTTTCGCCGAGACGTTCCCAGGAAAATGCCACGGACAGGGGCCATATTTCGGACCGGTGAAGCCAGCCGCAATCCACGGACTTGAGGGGCAGATCCTGCAGGGAATACAATTGCCCCTGTCCGGCGCCAAGCCACCATCCCCAGCCGGTCGTGCCCGGTCGCGCCGGGCGGTCATTCCCCGGCGCGGAAGGCTCTGCTCCGGCAGGCGCCAGGACATGGGCCCGGTCGCTGATGGGCAGCAGCCAGCCGCCGCTGAAATCACGCAATCCCTCCCCCTGGACAGCCGTGGGCTGGTGCCAGGAGACCAAAAGGACGGCGACCAGCAACTCGAGGCGCAGGGACCGTGGGACAAGCCGACCCATCATCGTACGACCATCAGGGCCTTTTCCCTGGCCAGGCGGTGATGGGAATGGTCCAGGGATTCCAGAAGAACCACGTACGCGCCCGGCCCCACGGGTTGCCCCTGGTCATCACGCCCATCCCACAACAGGTCGCGGGGCCCCGGACCCAGGTTTTCCCCACCCAGATCGCGGACCAGGCCGCCCCACAGATCGAACACGCGCAGTTCCCAACCGGTTTGGCCCGGAGCCAGGGTGAACAGGAAATGGACCGCGGTGATTCCTCCCTCGGAATCAAGAATCCGCGGCTTGATGCTGAATCCCAGGGAAGTTTCGCCAAAGGAGGCGACGCTGTTGGGGCATCCCGGAGTGGATCCCGCCTGCGCGGTACAGGGCGCCCAGTTGGAGGCCCCGGGGTTCCGCGGCACGGGGGCCATCCGTTCCAGGGACACACCGGGGTCACTGTCTCCACCGACCAGCGTGCCGGTACTCCCGAAGGTCACGTGGTCGATCACATCCCCGGTGGGCCCCGCCAGGTAGAGGCGGTCGGCAAAAGTGCGTGTCTCGGGAGGGGTATTGTTCAGGGACGGCCATCCCGTCAGGATGCGCTGCCGCGCGATGGCCGGGTCGTGCCCGCAACCTGAAGTTCCCCCGGCAGCCGCGTTGTCCAGGTGCCAGTCCGCCAGGGCGACGGAATCCTGGGCCAGCACGACGAGTTCCCCCGGGTCCAGGCTGAGGTCCGGCAGAGGCCGCCAACTTCCTTCCTCGTCCCGCAGGGAATGGCCCGCCAGATCCACCGACCTGTTTCCCGCAGCCGCCAGTTCCACCCACTCCCCCTGACCGTGCCGGGGAGCTGCGAGAGCCTCGTTGATGATCAGGTCCCCAGGCCCCACCTGGAGGGAGGCGGGAATGAAGCCCAGGGAATCCGGACCCGTCGGCAGCGGAACCAGGATTTCCAGGGGTATGAGGCCACGTAACTCCGACCGGAAATTCCAGCTGATCATTCTTTCCTGGTCCGGAGGCAGACGGTCCAGATGGGAGATATTGTCCCTGCCCGCGACACGGAGCAGGATCGTACCCACCGGAAAGATCTCGGTCCCGTTGTTGCGCACCTGAAGATTGAAGCGGACCTGCTGGCCCACCCGGTCGGTGGACGGTGGATCCAGTTCCCAGCCGGTCACCGCCAGGGAATAGGGGTGGAAGTTGGTCCGGCCCGGAGTCGGGTCGGCCAGCACGAAATCGAGCCTGTTGTTTCCGGTGTCCCGACCGTCGGGACGTCGGGACAAAGACCTGCCGGTCGCGGTTGCAGCCGGCTCCCCTTCCATCATGTCCTGATCCGTCAACGGTCCGTAACCCACCAGGTCAAGAACCAGTTCCTCGCGGACCAGCCTCAGGGCATCCGGGCCGTTCTGGAGTCCGAGGTTCACCTGGGCCTGGCCGGGTGGCTCGCCGAGCCAGTTCCGATCAACGATCAGGAACCGGGCGGACGACTCCAGCCAGGAACCCTCCTCGCCCGTCCACCGGGTCAGCCAGAAGGGACCATCGGCTCCGTTGCCGAATTGCAGCAGGACTCCGTTCAGGGACACCGCATCCGGTCCCGTGTTCAACAATTCGACAAATTCCCGCCCCCCGTCACTGCCGGCGGGGTCGGGAAGCAATTCATTGATGACCAGAGCGCCCCAGGACGCGCCAGGAGCCAAAGCCGCCCACAGCGCAAACACGGCCCGGGGCAGACCCTTGCGGAACGTATAGGCCCCAGGAGAGGTCTCTGGAGACCCGTGGAAAAAGCCCATTGCGAAAACACATTCCGGGAGGAAAACGAGGGAGGGTGAAACAGGGATCGGGCCGGGCCCGCAGAACCGTCCGGGTCCTACAAAAGCCCGTTACGTCTTCTGAGGAACCATTCCAATCCCAGCAGGGCCGTCACCAGGACCAGAAACGGCCAGCCGGACCAGAAATCCAATCGGCTGCGCCGGGACACCTGACCACCGGTCCAATCCCGGTCTTTCAGATCCTGCAACAGCCGGGCCCGCGATCCGGAATCCCGGGCAAGGTATAATTCGCCCGCACGGCGTTCGGCCACCTGGGCCAGGCGGCGGCGATCCATCCGCACCTGGGTCGCTTCGATGGAGTGGCCCGCAACCACCAGACTCTCGGTCCGCCCCATGACCGGTGGATCGCCCTGGCCGACCAACTGCACCGTATATCCGCCGGGGGGAAGGGGCGGCAGAACGACTTCGGCAATTCCCGAGGACAGATCCGTACGGGAAAGGGCGAAGGTCCGGACCCGGCCCGAATCGGTTCCGGCGTCCGCGGACCGCAACTGCAGGGACAGCTTCTGATCGATGACCGGGCGCCCGCGCATGTCCCGCCATTGGGCGGCCAGTCTGATTCTTTCCCCCTCCTGAAAGACCGCCTGCCGTCCGGTGAACACCAGCCCCGAGTTTTCCTCACCGGCGGACGTCCAGACCAGGAGATTGCGCAAAAGACGAGCCCCGACGGGATCACCAACACCACCACCGCTTTCGGGCCGACCTTGGCCCGTGGGAGAATGACTCCAGAAGGCCAGTTCCCACAACCGCCGTCCCCCGAACCAGGCCACCCTGCCCTCACCCACCCGGTCGACAACCAGCAAGGGATGGGCGACATCGCCGGACGACGAATCCCGGCGCCGGCCCGACAACAGGACCGTGGCTCCCGGTCGGACCCCGGTTTCAATGATGCGCCGCAGCGGCGGCAGCGTATCCAATCCCTGGTCCGCAATAATGTCCCCGGGACCGAACAGGCCGTCCAGGATGGGGTGGCCTGCCTGGGAGGCTACCGCGGCGACAAACAAAGGTCCCGTCCCCCAACGCCAACCCGTGGTCTGGACAGGCAGCAGGCCGGCCAGCGTTTCCGGAGGAACATCCGGGCCCCGGGTCCCGCCGGCGGCAGCGCCCGGAAGCACCATCAACCCCAGACCCTTTTCCACGGCGGCGCGCAGGGGCTCCCAGTCCGCCACGGACAGCGCCCCGGCCCAGTCTGAAATGATGACGCCGTCCCAGACCGACCAACCCGCGGCGTCCGCGGGTCCCGACCAGGGAACCAGACTGTCTGCAAAGACCAGGCCGTTCCCGGCAGGGAAGACGACCTCCAGTCTGATCCTTTCCTCGCCGGCGGCGGCCTGCGCCAGGAACCGCGTATCCCAGCCGGGGACCCCCGTCAGCAGAAGAAGGCGGGCTCTTTCCTTGCGCACGTCAATGGCCAGGGACGCCTTGTTGTTGTCCAGGAAACGTTCGTTGTCCAGGGGCGACACCTCCAGTCGGTAGACCTGAAGCCCCGTTCCTTCGGGTTGGAAATCCAGGGACACGGGAACGACCCGGTCAGCCACAGGTACCGTCTTTTCAGTCACCACACCTTCGGGCCCCATAAGACGCACCCTCAGTGAGGACCCCTCGGCCCCATCGGCAAAACGGTGGTCCACCGAAAACTCGACCTGGATTTCGTCGCCTTCATAGGCGGTATCGGGATAGCGGAGATCCTTGATGATCCGGTCGGCGGTGCCCTGCGGATCCCCCACTCCGACCACCCGCAGCGGAATGGTACCTCCCGGATCACCCACCGTCCCGCCGGCCTCCGACTCCTGCCCCGACAGCAGGCGCCCGCCCGGTCCGGCTCCCCGGGTTTCCTGTCCGTCACTGATCAGAACCGCGGCGCGGACCGAGCGACCGACCATCCTGTCGTCCGCCTGCCGCAGCAATCCGGCCAGATGGGTCCCGTGGGCCGTCGGGGGCGGAATGACCGGATCGGCGAGCCGGAACTCACGGAGGGGATCCAGGCCGTTGCCCCGCAGGAAGACAATTTCAACCGGAGGATCTTTGACAGCGAAAGCGGAATCCAGAAGCGCCGCCCACTCCAGGGCATTGTTCCAGCGGCTGGCCGGACCGGCCGGATCACCGGCCGGATCGTCGCTGTCCGCTATGGCCATGCTTCCGGAATCCTCGAGCACCACCACCAGTTCCGCCGGAACGTGGTCGCTGCGCAGGAGGGAAAACACCGGCCCGGCGATGGCGGCGACCAGCAGGACCAGGACCACAGACCGCAATAGGACCAGACCCCGCCGCAGCCGGGTGCCGGGACGGGGAACGGTCCGCCCGTAGGCGGCCAACGCCAAGAAAACGGCCCCTGCAGCTACGACCAGCAGCAGGGGCCACATCCAGGCGGGGGTTGACCAGTGGACACCCACGCGCGGCTACTTTCCGTCCTCGAGCTTCTCCTGGACCACGACCTGCGCCGCGGCCAGACGGGCGATGGGCACCCGGAAGGGAGAACAACTCACATAATCCAACCCGACCTTGTGGCAGAAGGCCACACTGCTGGGGTCGCCCCCGTGCTCGCCGCAGATACCCAGATGGATATCGGGGTTGGTTTTCCGGCCCTTGACGGCGGCCATTTCGACCAACTGCCCCACCCCGGTCTGATCCAGCTGCTGGAACGGGTCGCTGGGCAGGATACCCTGGCGGACATAATCCGGCAGGAACACGCCCGCGTCGTCCCGGCTGTAACCGAAGGTCATCTGGGTCAGGTCGTTGGTGCCGAAGCTGAAGAAGTCGGCGACCTCGGCCATCCGGTCGGCCAACAGGGCGGCGCGCGGAATCTCGATCATGGTCCCGACCAGGTAGTCCACCTTCAGGTCCATGGCGGTCATGACCTCTTCGGCAACCCGGAGGGTCATCTTCCGCAGGTCACCCAGTTCGCGCTGGGCGCCGGTCAGCGGGATCATGATCTCCGGCTGGACATCCACGCCGTCCTTCTTCACCACGATGGCCGCGCCGATGATGGCCTCGACCTGCATCTCGTAGATCTCGGGGTAGGTCAGACCCAGGCGACAGCCCCGGTGGCCCAGCATGGGATTGCTCTCATGGAGGGCTTCCACTTTCCGCTGGATCGTCTCCAGGGGCACGCCCATCTCCTTGGCCAGGGCTTCCTTTTCCTCGGTCTCGTGAGGCAGGAATTCGTGCAGAGGAGGGTCCAACAGCCGGATGGTCACCGGCAACCCGTCCATGGCCCGGAAGATGCCTTCGAAATCATCCTGCTGCATGGGCTTGATCTTGACCAGGGCGGCCCGGCGGGCGGTTTCGTCGTCGGCCAGGATCATCTCGCGCATCTTCATGATGCGATCCTCGCCGAAGAACATGTGCTCGGTCCGGGTCAGCCCGATGCCCTGGGCGCCGAACTCGATGGCCTGGCGCGCGTCGTGCGGCGTATCGGCATTGGTCCGCACCTTCAGGCGGCGGACTTCGTCAGCCCAGCCCATGACCTTCAGGAGATTGGGATCGTCCAGGTGCGGCGGCACCAGGGCCGGGGCCCCGGCGATCACCGAACCGTCGGTCCCGTTGATCGTCACGTTGTCACCGGCCTTGAAGGTCTGACCACCGATGGTCATCTCCCCCTTGGCAGTGTCGACGAAAAGATCGCCGCAACCTGCCACGCAAGGTTTCCCCATGCCGCGGGCCACCACGGCGGCGTGGCTGGTCATGCCGCCCCGGCTGGTCAGGATCCCCTGGGCCACGTTCATGCCGGCGATGTCCTCGGGACTGGTTTCCCGGCGGACGAGCAGGACCTTGCGGCCTTCCGCGGCCACGGCCACGGCGGCTTCGGCGCTGAAGACGACCTCGCCCTGCCCCGCGCCCGGGGAGGCGGGCAACCCGACGCCGAGAACCTCGACCTGCGCGTCGGAATCGATCTGATCGTGCAGCATCTGGTCCAAATGGTCCGGCTCGACCAGCAACAGGGCCTCGTCGGTGGTCACCAGACCCTCGGCCTGCATTTCGGCGGCGATGCGGATGGCGGCCACGCCGGTGCGCTTGCCGTGCCGGGTCTGCAACATCCACAGGCGCCCGTCCTGGATCGTGAATTCCACATCCTGCATATTCTTGTAGTGGTTCTCCAGCCGGGTGCGGATCTCCTCCAGGGAGGCGTAGGCCTCAGGCATGGCTTCCTCGAGGGTCGGCAGGTCCTTGGCCTCGTTTCCGGCAGGCAGTTTGTCCCGGCCGGCGTTGTTGATCTGCTGGGGAGTTCTGGTGCCGGCCACCACGTCCTCGCCCTGGGCGTCGATCAGGAATTCACCGTAGAAACTGTTCTCTCCCGAAGAGGGATCACGGGTGAAGGCGACGCCGGTGGCGCTGTTTTCCCCCATGTTTCCGAACACCATGGCCTGGACGTTCACCGCGGTGCCCCAGTCCCCGGGGATGTGGTTGATGCGGCGGTATTCGATGGCCCGCTTGGCGAACCAGCTCTCGAAGACCGCGCTGATACCGCCCCACAACTGCTCGAAGGGATCGGTGGGGAAGGGCTGGCCCGTTTCACTCTGCACGATGCCCTTGAAGGTGGAAATGAGTTCCTTGAGGTCGTCCACGGACAGTTCGGTGTCCAGTTTGACGCCACGGGCGGATTTGATTTCATCGATGGCGTGCTCGAACAGGTGGGCGTCCGCCCCCATCACCACGTCGCCGTACATCTGGATCAGGCGGCGGTAGCTGTCGAAGGCGAACCGTCCGTTGCCGCTGTGGGACGCCAGGCCCTGGACCGTGTCGTCGTTCAAACCCAGGTTCAGGACGGTGTCCATCATGCCGGGCATGGAAACCCGGGCTCCCGAGCGCACCGAAAACAGCAGGGGCTCGGCCGGGTCGGCGAATTTCTGGCCCATGACGGCCTCGACCTTGCCGAGAGCCTCCTTGACGTCCGCTTTCAGGGCGTCGCCCAGTTCCTTGGAATTCTGGTACTCGATACATTGTTCGGTGGTCACGGTGAAGCCGGGGGGAACCGGGACACCCAGGCTGACCATTTCGGCCAGATTCGCTCCCTTGCCGCCCAACAGGTTTTTCATGCCGGTATGCCCGTCAGCCTGCCCGTCTCCGAAAAAATACACCCTCTTGCCGCTCATGATCACTCCCAGGATTGTTGATGGATTCAAGGTAATGCGGACGGCCGGAAACCGTTCACCACGGCCGGCCGTGCCCGTTTCCCAACGGGCAGGTAACCGACTTGAAAGGTAGCACCGCAAAGCCCCCCCCGGTAGGAAAAAGGAGGGCCCGGTATGGATCTACCGGGCCCCCGGTGGGACTTGCCTCGCTGGCGGATTGGGCGACTGCCGAACCCTAGCGGATAACCACCAGGCGGCCCCAGTAGTCATCCATCTCGGGAATCTCCACCTTGTAGATGTATATGCCCGAAACGATCGACTCGCCCGAACTGTTCCGGGTATCCCAGTGCATGTTGCCGGCCTGGATAATATCAGGCTCGAGGTCGATGATCCTGTCTCCGGCGGACGTGAAAACCAGGATCTTCGAACCCGTGGGGATATTCCTGAAGGTGACCGTTCCGCCTTCGTCCCGCGGGAAGCCGGCTCCCTGACGCACGGGATTGGGGAATACGTAGATCTCCTCGAGGCCTTCCTCACCGACGATGAGCGGCTCGTTGATCTGGATCGGTGTCTGGTTGCCCGGGCCCGGGAAGGGTGAAATCCCGCCCTGCCCGACCAGATCGCCTTCGAAGCGCGGAGAGAAGACCATGTCGTTGGTATTGTTCTCCGGGGTTGCCAGTGCCGTGTTCCCGTAATCGAAGCTGGTCACGGCGTAATTGTAGGTGAACCCGTTGTAGATCTCCTCGTCGAAGAAACGGATCGTGTCGGGGTTGTCCACGTTGAAACAGGCCGCCCTTTTGGCCTCGAAGCAATTGGGCACGGGTTCGATGTTGAGATCGCCGCAATACCCCTCGAAGCAGTCTTCGGGGTTCACCCGGTCGAACAAACCCAGCAGGGTCATGTCCTGGGGACGGTGGCTCGGTCCCCGCCAGACCGCCCAGCCCTGGAAGGTTTGGCAAACCAGGTCGAACTCGTCCCCGGCCATGAATTGACCGGCGGAAAAAGTGATGCTCAACCCCAAATCCATATCACGCAGTTCCGGGGAGGTGATCGAGGTATAGGTGGCGGTCAGAGGCAGGGAATTTCCTGGAATGTATGTCCCTCCGCCCCAGGATCCCATGATCATATCGCCACTGCCGTCGGCGGCACCAACGATGAAGAACCCCTTGGAGATCATCGGCTGGGAAGAAAAGTGTTCCCAGGTGGCGCCGGAATCGGAGCTGTGCAACAGGGCGTAACCATCTTCCAGAACGAACAGGCTGCCCGGGGTTCCGGGTTGGCGGGTCATGTCCAGGTCCAGGATCTTGGCCCTGTTTTCCGGCTGGACGGAATCCCCGACCAGAACCCAGGTGGCGCCGCCGTCGGTGGTCCGGAAAAGTCCCTTTTGCTTGATGCCCATGACCAACGTCTGGTCGGAGACATCGTCATATTGACAATCCAGGGCGGAGTTGACCCAGGCACCGGAAATATCCGGATCCGGATCCGGAACCAGGAGATCCCCGTAAAGATCATTCCAGGTCACTCCCCCGTCCGTGCTTTCGTAGACCCCGTGGAACTGAAGGGATGCCGCTATCCTGTCGGGGTTGGTCGGGTGGAAGCTCAGGGAGTTAATGACCGGCATTATCATGGTCCGGTCCGGAAGGGGAACATCCAGGGTCTCGGGAACTTCAAAATCCGAACGGGTAAAACTGGCGCCGTTGTCCTGGGAGATGAAGAGACCGAAATTGTTGATGAACACAAAAACCCGGTTTCCGGACCACTCGACCAAATTGACATGGAAATTCGTCGGCATATCCGGGTAGGCGGGATCCAGCTGCATCGTCCATTGGTCGAAGGTCAGGCCTCCGTCCGTGGTGATGTACAAACCGTCACGCGCCGTGCCCACGGCAAACATGTCATTGTCGGCAGGGGAAACGGCGACCCCGGTAATCAGCTTGGTCTTGTCGAAGATGACCTGGTCGGCAATGTCCGGATCCTCTTCCCAGGCGATCCGGGTCCATGCGGAACCATCAAAGGTAAACAGCCCGGCCGGATCCGATTCCGCGGTCACGCCGCGGGTAAAGCCGGCGACCATGAACCCTCCGGATCCCGTGGCCAGCCCCACGGTGTTGGTCTTGAGCCAGTACATCGGCAACTGGTTGTTCACCTGGGACCAGCCGGTGCCGGCGTTGTGCCGCCAGATGCCCCCGTTGTTGGCCAGGTTGATCTGGCCACCGACAGTGCCGTAGGTGGTCGGACCGGAATTCTGCCAGGTCACGATGATATTATCCGGCTGCAGGCCCCCGATGGCGCCCTCGTCGTTGTCCTTCGAATCGAAATTGAATTGCCGGTCCACCCGGTCCCCGAATCCACCGGTCACATTCACTTCGAATCCCAGCCCCTCGGTATTCTTGAGGCTGAAGCAGGTGGCCTGGGCAAGGTCCATGTTGGGCCAGGAGATCGTCAACCCCTTCCTGCCGGTCGTCTCCAGGCGGAGATCCAGCATCTCGGGGGAAATCAGGTAGAGGGAATCCGCGGCACAGGCTTCATCCGGAGTCTGCGCACCGGCAACCCCGGCTTGAAGCAGCAGAATGCCGGTAATCAAGAACAAGGCCGACATCCCGGCTGCTGATGACAATCTCTCCAAAGCGCTTCCAGCGTTCATTCAATCCTGCCTTTCCCGCACAGGCTTCAATCTCATGAGGTCCCGTGGCCGGCCGCTCTTGCACGGCCGGCCGGGGATCGGGAGCTAGGGATTAATCGAAAGACCGAAGTACTGCAACACCCAGCGGATGGCTGTCTTCGAATCCTCCTCGTCAAAACGGTAGGGATCGAAACCCCAGTATACATCGGCCCGGCGAACCGGCTTGTCCTCGATCATCTTGTAGGACATGAACCCGTAGGTCAGTCCGTTGGTGGTGGAACTGGATCGATCCCGGCCCTCGTAGCTGGTCAAGCCGAAAGCCCCGCAGCCCTGGGTCAGGTCATAATCGATGTAGGTGCTTTGAGGCCATTCCATATCACCTTTCGCATAGAAAATTTCCCGCATCCAGTCCATCCGGGAAATACCGCGGAACATGGGTTCGACACAAAGGCCGTCCGGAGCCTCCAAGGCCTCACATTCGTGGAGGATAACGGGTTCCGCGCGGGAACTGATGTTCACATCGTAGAACTCGTCGTTCCGGAAAGGGAAGCTCCCATTGAACAGGCCCAGGGTATCGCCACGGGCGTTGGCCTCGTCCGGCCAGTCGATGATCTTGTTGGTCAGCATGGTGTCGGCAACGACCCCGGGGCCGATGCCGTGATTGGTCTTGAATATCGGGTCGAGAGTCACGGCCTTCAAACCGACACAATCGGATTTCCGTTGGAACTTGGAAGTGATGTTCTCGCCGTAGATGGTCTTGGTGTTGGACGAAGTCCAGTCGAGGGCGGCAATGCCGGCGGTGGCGTAGGGATACATCCTGGGCCCGCGCTGGACAAAGGTGCCGTCCGGTTGTTCCGCAAACCCGAACCCGGTGATGTAAGTGTTCCCGTCCACACTGAAGAACTGTTGGCGCGAATCGAAGATTATCGGCACCATGTAGTTGGGGAAGCTCTCGATGAAGGACTCCATGCTGCTTCCGCCCACCAGGAAGAAATTGCCTCCGCGACGCTGGTAGGGCGTCACCCAGACGAACTGGTCCACCCCGCTGCGGGGACGGAAGTCGCTGAACATCAGCTGCTGATCACTGGACTGGGCATAACAGAGGACCGCCTTGTATTGCACCAGATCCCGGAAGCCCACCTCCTTGGTATGCGGACTCCAGTCCCTTTCCCAGTTCATGCCGGCGACCCCGCCGGCTCCCTCGGCGAGAAAGTGCCAATAGGCATCGCGGTAGACCTCGGAGTTCCGGGGCCGGCCGGCCTCGTCAAGCCAGTTGTTGGTCAGGTTGGCCGGATCGATCACCTCATCGATCAGGAACAGTTCGAACTGGCTGTCCCTGGAAACGAAGGGAATGACATCCAGGGTATAGGTGATGAGGCGCACCTGCTGGGAATCGTCCTCGACACGCAGGAAGAAAACATGGTTTCCCTCATCGAAGGACTGTTCGGCGGCAAACAGGTTCTGCTTGGACAGACCCGGGGGAACCGCCCAGCCCGGATCGCTGGGATCCTCGGGATCGACAAGATCCCAGCCGTGCCTGTAGGACGTGATTTCCCCGTTGTAGGATTCCGCGGTGGCGGTCCAACTGAAATTCAGGGGCTGACCACCGGCGATTGGTTCATAGTTCTGTGAGGAATTCGTCGAACCCAGGAACGGTTCGACCAGCGTCACGGCCGGGAAAAAACCGCCTCTGGTAATCCTGAAGTTGCCCACTTCTATCTGGTAACCATGGCCGACACTGACGGCCCCGGCGGTATCCCGGACCTGGAGGGCAAAAAGGAAATACTCCAGGTTCGGTTGGTTGGGAAACTGGACCCGGCGTTCGAATTCCGTAGACGCGTAACCACGCCACTCGGACCACTCTGGATCATCGAAATTAATGACCTTGTCCCAATGCAGGTCGTATTCGAACGGGGTCCGGATATACCGGGGAATACCGTCAGCGGTGGTGTCGTACTGGGCCGACTTCCACAGGTAGCGCACCTGGGTGGGAACTTTCAGGTCGAAATCCGAGTCGACTCCCAGCCAGCCAATGTTGACCGAGGGCGGAACATTCTTCGAACCCCGGTTGCCCAGATTGGGATAGACGACGCGGCAGGTGGGCACGATGGTCGTGGAAGTGAAAGAGATGTAGGCGGGAGTGGGATCAACGGCGCCCTTGTCATCCACCGCGCGGATGAACACGGAATGCGTGCGGTAGCTCCTGGGCCGCGAGTGGTCGTCACCCGGGAAATCCGGCTGGTCGGCCAGGACCAGGAATGTGGTATCGTTGGCCGCGGTAAACCGCCAGGGGTGCAATACCGCCCCCGTCAGCGGATCGACGGTCAAGGTATCCCGCGGGCTGATTCCGTCAGGGCCGTTGTTGCTGATCTTCCACTCATAACCCACGATCCGGCCGTCGGGATCCGATCCTGTCCAGTTCAGGTCAACCGCGAAACCCGCTTCGAGCAGGGTGGGCGGCTGGCCGGTGATCCGGGTGTCGGGCCGACCGTTGGGCAGTTTCACCCCGCCCAGGTCGGTGTTCGTGGAACAGCCTGCGGCAAAAACCACCAGGGCGGTCGCCAGAGCAACAGAAATACGCCTGATCATTGAGAATCTCCTAGGTCCACTGGTCACTCTTCAATCCAACCCGATCCATAGCATTCGAAATCACCGGTCAGGGTTTCGACGACGATCCTGAAATACTGCTTAACAGGAATGCCCCCCAGACTCTCCATGGCCCCTGGTGAAATATCCAACGCCATCTGGACATCCATGCCGGGATAGTCCTCCAGGTGGCAGTCACGCCATGTCTGGTCCGGAGCGAGTTCAGCCACCGAAGGCCGGACATGACGGAAGAAGTTGTAGGTGGCCGGACGCGTGGGGAGGAAATTGCACTGCGTCTGGTCAAGAGCCACCGCCTGGACACGCCCCTTGCCGAATTGCTTGGTGGTGGCCTCGAAGACCATGTCCCGGGCCTCCGGGTCCTCGATATGCTTGACGAGCAGCATGTAGATGTCCTTGTAGTTGTCCGGCCCCATGGTCATGAGGGCCGAGGGCACCGCCACCTGTACGGATATCTTCCACAGACCGGTCGCGGGATCAATGGTCAGCCCCTCACGGCTCAGTCGCCGGCCCCAGGTGGGCTGCTTGAGGTCATCATTGCCCCCCCCATCCAGAATCTGGTTGAATTCATCGCAACCATTTTCCACCACGTAGGAGAAACCCATGATACGCCGGTCCTTGCGTTCCCAGCGTTCCCGGATGTCATCCAGACCGTGCAACAGGACTTCCATCTGGAATAGACGGACATCGATCTCGTAATTCTTCTCTCCACCCTGCCCGGGATCCAGCACCACCCGCGTAAAACCGGTGGCCTTGTCCACCAGCATGAAGGCCGCGTCACCCTTCTGGAGTTCATCAGGGGCTCCGGTGGGATTGTTGACCGCACGCAGAACCGTGGTGTCGCCGAAACAGGGGTGAGCCGCGATATTCAGGGTGTCTTCGACACATTCGAGGGTCTCGTCGAAAGCCGAAGGTGTCGATGATGTCGGCAGCACCTCGATACACTGGATACAGGGCGGATACCCCACATGGAAACTCAGGTTGGCAGGTGACCCGTCCTTGCGGCCATGCTCGTCGACGGCCTGCATGTTGATGGTGAACTCGGACCGGGGTCCGGTCAAGAAGCCCAGGGTGTCCGCGTACCAGCA
>JBDLKA010000052.1:0-24070 GCA_039714075.1 Candidatus Krumholzibacteriota bacterium
TCCTGCTGCTCCTGTTGCTGCTGTTCCTGTTCCTGCTGCTCCTGTTGCTCCTCCTTTTCCTGATCCTGCTTTTCCTGATCCTGCTGTTCCTGATCGTCCTGCTGCTGCTCCTGCTGCTGTTGTTCCTGAAGCCGCTTCATGGCCACCTCGAGATTGTGCAGGGCGTCGGCCTGCCGCACATCCAGCGCAAGGGAATCGCGCAACTTCCCCGCCGCCTGGCCGGGATCTCCGGAGGCCAGCAGGGTGGTGCCGGCATTGTAGAGCGCTTCGGCTTTCAAGCCCTCGTCTTCGGTCAGGGAAAGGGTCCGCTCGAACTCGGCCAGGGCTTCATCATACCGTTCCAGCTTGAAAAGCGTCTCCCCCACGGCAAGGCTGACCAACGGATCGTCGGGGTCCTGGACGAGGGCCGATTCGAATTCGCCCAACGCCTCTTCAAACCGCCCCGCCAGAAAATCATCCCGCCCCTTCGCCAATTCTCCGCTTCCCGGCACGACGGCATCGGCCAAGGCGGACCCGGAACCGACCGGCCCCGCCAGCAGGGCCATGACCAGGGCCGTCAGGACTCCCGGACGATTCCCGCCGTGGATTCCGCCGGATACCCGCGGACGCAGGAGCATCCGCAAGGCGAAACTCGCCAGCGCCAGAAGCAGGGGCAGGAGAAAACGCTCCTGGTAGGCGGAAATCCTGCGCTCCTCCAGGTCACGCCGCCCCAGTCTCTGCAACTCAGCAAACAGCCTGTCCCCGGCAAGCCCGTCAACCCCGATGCGGAAAGGACTGCCGCCCCCGATCAACGCCAGTTTTTCGAGGGATGCCATGTCCAAACGGGTCATGACCACTTTCCCATCCTCGTCCTTCATGAAGCCGGAAGCACGCCCCCGGGAATCAAGGGTGGGAATCAAACCGCCGGTTTCCTCCCCGACGCCGACCGGGATGACCCGGATACCATCCTTTTGGCAGGCTTCCGCTTCCCGGGTCCAGTCGCCCTCGAGATCTTCGCCGTCGGTCACCAGCAGGATGGCCTGGAAGGTCCCGCCGGGCGCTCCTTCCCGACCCTTGGCCAACAATTCCCGGCCGGTCTTCAGCGCCGCGCCGATGGCCGTGCCCTGTTCGGACATCATATCCGGCCCCGCCATCTTGAGAAAGATTCCCGCGGTGCCGTAGTCCAGGGTCAAAGGGCACTGCACGAAGGCCGAGCCGGCGAAGAACACCAGTCCGATGCGACTGTTTTCCAGGCGGTCCAGAAAACTGCCCAGTTCGGTCTTGGCGCGTTCCATCCGGTTGGGCGGCACGTCTTCGGCGAGCATGGAATTGGAAATATCCAGGGCGACCACGATGTCGGACCCGCGTTGGGTGACCGTCACTTCGCTGGCTCCCCACTGCGGCCGGGCCAGGGCCAGCAGGAGCCAGAAAAGACCGGCAAAGAAAAGGAACCGTCGCCAGGTCCGCAGACGGGGATTGGCTCCTTCCACGTGACGGTGGGCCTGATCACCCAACAGAAGACGCATCTTGGCATCCGCCCCGCGGTCGGCCGAACGCAGCATCAGCCACAGGACCGGCAGAACCGGGACGAACCACAACCAAATTTCCTGGGCAAATCTCACGTCATTCCTTTGCGAACAGTTTCCCGCCGGGAGAATCCCCGCTTCTGCCTACGGCACCCGCCGCAACCAGGTTGCCGCCAGGATTCCTTCCAGCAGGAACAGCAGCAGGGCCGGCCACGCGAACCAGACCATTCTTTCCCGATACCAGGTGCTGACCGTCGTTTCGTAACGAGCGGTTTCGAGTTCGTCGATCGTCCTGAAAATTTCCTGCAACGCTTCCGGGTCCGTGGCCTGGAACATGGAACCGCCGGTCAGATCCGCGATTCTTCGCAACAGGGCCAGATCGAGTTTGGTTTCCACCTGCCGCGTGCGGCGCCCGAATACCGGATCGTCCACCGGATAGGGCACCATTCCCTCCCGGCCGATGGCCACGGTGTAGACCCGGACATCCAGCGACTGGGCCAGCTTGGCCGCCGTTTCCGGTTCCAGGGTCGGGACGTTGTTCACCCCGTCGGTCAACAGGATCACCGTCCGGCTCGGCGACGAGGAATGCTTCAGGCGCGCGACCGCCGTGGCCAGGCCCAGCCCGATGGCCGTTCCGTCGTCGATCAATCCCACCTGGATTTCATCCAGGAAACCCTTCAATACCGAATGGTCCAGGGTCAGGGGACACTGGGTGAATGATTTGGCGGCGAATACCACCAGGCCGATGCGGTCGTTCGTACGACCGTCGATGAAACCCCGGATCACTTCCTTTGCCGATTCCAGGCGGTCCAGGGGATGGAAATCCAGGGACCTCATGCTGCCGCTGATATCCAGGGACAAAACGATGTCGATCCCCTCTCCCTCAACCTGTTCGCTGTGGTGGGCCACCCGGGGGCCGGCGGCGGCAACGATCACCAGAACCAGGCCCAGACCCGAAAGAACCGGCAGGACGGCCGCCAGGCGCGCGCGGAACCCGGTGCTCTGTTTTCCCAGCAGCCCCAACCGGGGGTGCCTCATGGCGGCGGGATCGCCTCCCCGTTTCAAGCGTATCCCCAAGACAACCGCAGCCAGGGGAGTCAGCAGAAGCAGAAATGGTCGGGCGAATTCCATCACGGCCGCCCCCCATCGGCAACGGACGCTGGTCCGGTATCCCGGCCGGACACGGCGGACAATTCACGGCCCAATTCCTTCCAGGCGATCTCGCCATCCCTGACCAGGCCCGCCGGTACCTCGGTATAGCGGGGCAGCACGCGGATTTTCCCGATTTCCGCAAAGAACAGGACGGCCTGATCGCGGCACCATCCCGGCGGTGCGGCTTGCGGGTTGTACCGGTGATGGTCCACGGTGTCGATCAGCCGGGCCAGGACACCGGGATGAGAAGACTGGTATCCCAGATCACCACAGGCCCCCATGATTTCCCGGCCGGTCATTTCCCGGGCGGCGATCCGGTAGCGTCCGGTCACGAAGCGGCGCGAGATGCCCGCCAGCCCATCCAGGAAGGGTCTGCTTTCGCCCCGGTTCAAAAACCCCTGAGCCAAAAGATCCCGCATTTCGATCGCGGCGGACAGCCAGGCCGGGGCGGGAATTTCCCGGTCGACCCATTCCCCGTGGCCGCGTCTGCGGCCCCACAGGAACCGCGCCACCAACAGAACCAGGACCAGAAAAGCGACCAGCCCCAGCAGGGCCCAGGGCGACCAGCGATCCGGCCGCGGAATCCTGATGGGAGCGGTTTCGTCGGTTCCGGCGACCCGGCCCCGCACATGGATGACCGGAGATTGGAAGTCCGTGGTCTGGACCAGGAAGGGGTTCGTCCGGTAAACGCGGAAGGAGGTCACGAGGCGGGTTCCTTCCTTGAGGTCGGGCAGATCGCCGACATCAGGATCCGCAGGTGGCCCGCCGCCCAGAAGCCTGGCCCAAAAACCCGGGTCCCGGGCTTCCTCGGCCGCCAACCAGTCGCCGCCGGCAGCCAGGGGAATATCCGGTCCCTGTTCCAGTACCTCGGGAAAATCCAGGACGACATGGAACAGCTCCCCGAACAAGACGGTATCCTGGACAGTGTGGATCCGGGCCGGGGCCACTGCGAGAGAGGAAAGATCGAGGACCGCCGTCGCCGTGTCGATAACGGCCGTCACCGGGGTTCCGGGCGGCATTCCCAGCGGAACCCCGGGGTTTTGCGGGTCCATTTGGGCATGCCCCACAGGGGCGATCAGACCCAAAAAAGAGACCGCGACCGTCAAAGCCGCCGGCAGAAGAGAACCTCTCTTTTTAAGGCCCGACCGCATCATCGTGGGGACCGCCTGGCCCGCCGGCCTTCGCGGGCCAGAAAGAATTTCCGCAGGGGTTCCACATACGATCGGGTCACGTCGATATCGACCAGGTCGACGCCCCGGGAGGCCAGGAGCTTGTCCAGGGCCCGGTCATGGGAGGCCGCGCGTCCCGCCAGGCGCCGGGCGGTCGCGTCGGAGGAAGTGTCTATCAGGGCGAGTTGCCCGGTTTCGGCGTCGACCCACCGGACCAGACCCACCTTGGGCAGTGAAGTTTCCCGGGGATCACGGACCCGCACGGCCACCACGTCGTGGCGACGCCCCAGGACCGAAAGACTTGTGGAAAAATCTCCCGTCCAGAAATCGGACACCAGAAAAACGGTGGCCTTGCGCTTGAGAACCGACCCCAGCAGACGCAGGGGCTCGTTCAGATCGGTGCCGTGGCCTTCCGGCTCATAGGTCAACAGTTCCCGGATGCAGCGCAGCACATGGCTCTTGCCTTTGGCGGGCGGAATGAACTTTTCCGTGCGGTCGCTGAAGAGCAGAAGGCCGACCTTGTCCTTGTTCGCGATGGCGGAAAAGGCCAGCACGCCGCACAACTCCGCGGCAACCTCCACTTTGGTTCTTTCACCGGAACCGAACCAGCCGCTGCGGCTCATGTCGACCACCAGCATGACCGTCAGTTCGCGTTCCTCCTCGAAGAGCTTGACGAAGGGATGGCCGGTCCGCGCGGTAACGTTCCAGTCGATGGTGCGCACGTCGTCGCCGGCGACGTATTCGCGGACCTCGCGGAACTCCATCCCCATGCCCTTGAACACGGAGTGGTATTCCCCTGAAAAAACCTCCTCCACCAGGCGCCGGGTGCGGATCTCGATCCGCCTGACCGTGGCCAGAATCTCCGGGGGTATCGATGTGTTGGAACGCTGGTTCATGATGGGATCAGGGAACCTCGATGTTGTCCAACAGGGAACTGACGATGTCGTCGCTGGCCAGGTTCTCGGCCTCGGCTTCGTAGGTGATCAGGATCCGGTGCCGCAGGGCGTCGTGGCCCACCGCCTTGACGTCTTCGGGGATGACGAACGCCCGCCCCCGCAACAGCGCCCGGCCGCGCGCCAGCTGCGTCAAAGCCAGCGTGGCCCGGGGCGAAGCCCCCCAGGCGATCAGCGGCCCCAGATCGAGGCCCGCGCCTTCGGGGTCCCGCGAGGCGAACACGATTTCCAGGATGTAGTCCTTGATCTTTTCGTCCACGAAAACGGTGTTCACCGCCTGCCGGATCTCCTGGATGGCGCCGCGGTCAAGCACCGGGCTGACCTCCGGAATGGACCGGCCGGCCATCCGGTCCAGGATGGTGCGCTCTTCCTCGCGGGTGGGATAACCGATCCGCAGCTTCAGCAGGAAACGGTCGACCTGGGCCTCGGGCAGCGGATAGGTCCCCTCCTGCTCGATGGGATTCTGGGTGGCCAGAACCAGGAAGGGATCCGCCATGGGAAAGGTTTCACCCCCGATGGTCACCTGGCGCTCCTGCATGGCCTCCAGCAGCGCGCTTTGGACCTTGGCCGGCGCCCGGTTGATTTCATCCGCCAGGATGATGTTGGAAAAAACCGGCCCTTTCTTGACCGTGAATTCCCCCGTTTCGCGGTTGTAGATGGTGGTGCCGGTAATGTCCGCGGGCAAAAGGTCCGGAGTGAACTGGATCCTCTTGAAACCCGTATCCACGGATTTGGCCAGGGTGCTGACGGCCAGCGTTTTGGCCAGGCCCGGCACGCCCTCCAGCAGGATATGGCCGTCGGTGATCAGGCCCAGCATCAGGCCTTCCATCATATCCCGCTGCCCGACGATCACTTTGCCCGCTTCGGAAAGCACCCCGCCCAGGCGGCCTGACAATTCCTCGGCGTAGACCTTGTCTAGAGACTGGTATTCGGACATGACACCCTTTCCGGCCCTTTCCGGCCTGGAGGCGATTGGTAAACCGGGAAAAGAAATATGTTCATACGCGAGCCGTTACGGCAAGTTCCAACCGACCCGCTTCTTTCGCTGAGCCAAAATACCCAACCCGTTTTTTCTTGCCAACACCTATGAAAAGGCTTTCAATATTGCCCACGCGCAACCGGGACGTAACTTGCGGCCCAAACTCAGAAATCTTGCGGGAAACGCCCATTAACGACCATTCCGGGCGGATTTCCAGGCCAGGGAGGCCACCTTGCGGATCAGCAAGCACAAAATCGAATACCTTTCCGACAAGGTTCTCAAGATGCTCCAGGAGCATCCCCGGATCCATCCCGACCCGAATATCGACCTGGTGACGCGCGCCATCGACGATGCGATTTTCGAAAACATGAAGCAGGAAGACGAGATCGACGAACAGGTGGAAGCCCTCGTCAACCAGAATCGCAACGAGATTCGCGCCATGGAAATGGACCTCGGAGCCCTGCGCAACAAGATGAAGAGGGAACTGGCTCGCAAGATGGGATTTACCCTGTGATCCGCCCGGCAGCGGGACGACCCGTAGATGATGGAGGAATCGAGTGAGACTGTCCGAAGAGCGCGTCGCCGTCCTGGCCCGGTTGATCTGTGACCGCCTCCTGGACGAGGAACTGGTGGATCTCGAAATCGCCGAGAACGATTTCGTTTTCCAACTGGAAAGCCTCATCCTCAAGGACCTGAAAATCGAGGACGAAATCGACGAGGAAGCCACCACCTTCCTGCTCAAGACCAAACCCAACCTGGAAGAAGGGTCCACGGAATGGGAGGTCGAGTTGGAGCGGAAGAAAGAGGAATTCTCGATTGCCCGCGGTTATGTTTCCTTCTGAAACGCCCCCCCCTGATCCGGCATCCGCCCTCGCCTCGCGGCTTGCCGGGATCCCCTTTTTCTCCGTTCCGCCCCCGCGCTCATGAAAATCCTGGTGGTAACCCCCTACCTGCCCCACCGGCGCGTCGGCCACGGTGGCGGCACCGCCGTCCGGGATCTGGTGACCTGGCTTGCCCGGAAGCACGAAGTCATGGTGGCCGCCCTGGTCAGGCCAGGTGAAGAGGGCCTTCTTTCCGAGGTCGAGGAACTGGGCGTTTCCCTGGCCCCGATACCCTTCCGGGACAGGAAAACCCGCGGCCTGGCCAGGGCGTCCATGCTGCTGGAACGCACCCGGGCCTGGGGCAGATCACGGCAATCGGGTTTCCCCTGGTATGTCGAAAAATACTGGTCGCCGGCGTTGGCGCGGCAGGTGTTGAAGATTGCGGAAAATTTCGACCCGGAGGTGATCCAGGTCGAATATCTGCAGCTTGCCCTGCTGGTCCGCGACCTCCGGCAATGGCGTGACGACCGGTCTTCAACCACCCCCTTGCTGGTTCTCAATAGTCATGAACTGGGATCGGTCCCCCGCGAACGCCGGGCAGCCCGCGCGGCCAACCCCCTGGCAGCACGCACCTGGCGCAGGCAGGCTCAACGCTGGAGGCGCCTTCAGGTGGAGGCCACCGGCTGGGCCGACCGCACCCTCAGTGTCACCCCGGAGGATCACGCTCTTTTCACGGACATGGGCGGCCGGAACCTGGAGACCGTGCCTTTGGGCATGGACCTCCTCAGAATCAAGGCCGACTGGGATCCCGGTCCGGGCCTGCGGTTGCTCTTTGTCGGCTCCTTCGACCATCGCCCCAATCGGCTGGCGGCCGAATTCCTGGTCAAGACAATGTGGCCCACGGTGGTCGCGGCCCGGCCGGAGGCCCGCCTGACCATTGTCGGCCGGGGTTCACGCGCCTTCCTGGGCCGATTGGACAGTCTGGAAACCTGGAGCGCCAAAGGTGTGGAGGCCCTGGGTTTTGTCGAGGATCTCACCGGGTTGGTCCGGGAGTGCCACCTGTTCGTTGCACCTCTGCCGGAAGGCGGCGGCATCAAGATCAAGATTCTCGAGGCCATGGCCCGCGGCATCCCGGTTGTGACCACACCGGTCGGGGCGGAGGGAATCTCGGCCCCGGACGAGGAAGCCATCGTCATCGCTCCCTGCGACGAGGGTTTCGCCCCTGCCGTCCTTGCCGCCATCCAGGACCCGGCGGCATCCCGGCGCCGGGCCGAAACCGCCCGCCGTCTCATCGAAACCAGGTTCAGCTGGGACGCCATCACCGATCAGTTGACGGGGATCTACAAAGGCCGGTAGGGAATTCCGTATTCAGCGGTCGGGGTTCTGCAGATTGCGCAGGGTCGCGGGGTCGAGACAGGAATTCCCCGCCGCCGCCTCGGCCAGGAGAGTGACCTGCGCCAATCGCTCCACGGTTTCCAAAAGATTGAAAGCGGACGGCAGGTCCGCCCCCACCGTCACCACTCCGTGGTTACCCAGCAAAACCGCGTCACAATTGGGGATGAACGGGACGACCGATGTCGCCAAGGCATCGGTGCCCGGCAAAGAGCGGGCGGCCAGCGGCACTCTGGGCAGCAGGGCGGCCGTTTCGGTCAACAGGCCGCCGTCCAGATCCCGCCCGGCGGCGGCGAAGGCGGTGGCCCAGGGAGGATGGGCGTGGCATACCGCCCTGACATCAGGCCGTAGCGTGTAGATCTGGGCATGCAACGGCCATTCACTGGTGGCCGCTCCCTGCGGGGACCTGCCCTGGAAGTCGATTTCCACGAGATCCTGGACCCGCAGGCTTCCCTTGCCCCGGCCCGCGGGCGTGACCAGAAAGGAATGGCCGCCGAGACGAACCGACAGGTTGCCTTCGGCGGCCACAATGAGGCCCTGGTCATACATCCGGCGACCGACCTGGACCATTTCCCGGCGCAGCAGCACCAGGTTCGGCCGGGTCGAGGACACCGCAGTCCCTACTTCGTGAAAGTGTAGATGTGGGACATCACACCTTCGAAGAACTCGATATTTCGAATCTCCTCGGAAGCCATCTCCCTCATCTGCACCTCGTCCAGCGCTCCACCATACCCACCCTGGTCGACGGGCTTGTTGTTCAATTCAAAAATCCTCAGGTAGGTCTCTTCCTCCAACCGGACAAGCATCTCGGTGGGGAAGCCCAGCGCGCTGCTGAAAAGGAGTCGGTCATCGGGCATGACAAAGGGATCCACGTCGTCGGACCGCGTGAAATAATAGATCTCCGGATCCAGACGGCCGTCCGAGGGAATGACCCAGATATTCCTGTCATGAAGGGTGGTCGTGGGCACCCGGCGGGTGGACACGAAATACACCTTGGAACCGTCATTGGAATAGACGGGGCTGGTGTTGAGGATGCCGGAAATCGGATCACCCGGGGTCATGGAGGTATAGGTCAGACGCTTGATGTTGTCGTCAAGAACCGGCGTCCCGTTATCCAGGGCGACCGTATCCACGTCGAGAGTGAAGATTTCCGTGCCCGAGCCGACACCCGCACCGGCGACATCCATGCCGCCGGAGAAAATGATCTTGGTCCCGTCGGGGGACCAATTGAGCGCTTCGATCCGGGAGTATTCACTGGTCAGGGTATGGGTGACGGCGTCGTACCCGTTATTGACCGCGGCGGTTTCCATATCGAGAACCTTGATAGCCACGCCGCTGCAGGTCTCGAAGGAATCGGGAATAGTGCAACCGAAGCGGGTGAAGGCCAGCCACCTTTTGTCGGGTGAAAGAGTACAATCCATGTGCTGCCAGGCAACCGCCGAAAAGTCATTGTCGGTGGGCTCCAAATGCAGAACTTCGAACTGGGCATCGTCAGGGGTGGAAATATCCGCGCGAAAAAGTCTACTGCCGATCTTAGGCAAGAGCATCCAGAAAAGGATGTGGGTATCGTCCTCCCAAACGGGATTGCCCTTAGTCATGTCCTCGGTTTCGGTAAGAAACTGGGCACTACCTCCGTAGGGGATGTTGATCTCCGGCAGGAATATCAGTTCGGCACCCTGCTCGAGGAGATTGAGTTTCGGATCCACCCCGATCCGCATGTCGATGAGGATCATCTGCCGGTGATTGACAAACGTCGCGTCTCCGGGATCCCTCACCGTGGGAATGGCCCACCAGTCCGCCGTGAACAGAATTTTATCGTTGTCGGCGTTGTACTGGGGATTCAAATAGTGGAAACCGTCACTGGAAGTGTCGGTGGTCACCATGGTCAAATCACCGGTGGAATGATTCCCGGAAATGTCCAGGGTTTCCGCGGGATCCTCCTTGCTGGTGCAGCCGACGGTGACGAAGGCGATCAACAAGGCGACGTAAGGGAGCAACAGGAAGCGGTTTCGCGGCCACTTCATATTCAATGGAACCTCCGGCACGGGGAATCGGGAAGCAGGTTGAGGTGCCGGGTCATGGACCCGAGGCCAAATCCTGCCGTGTCTAGGAAAAATAAGGTAAGAACCCCCGGCAAATCAACCGGCAGTTCAAGTTCAGTTCTCCAGGTTGAACGATGTGGTCACCCGTAACCAGGCCCAAATGGGGTATTTCCCCACCCTGGCGGCCTCGAATTCCCCTTTTCGCAAACTGGCGGAGGCGGATTCGGTCAGGCTCCGGGCCGGGCTTTCCACCACGGCCACCTGCCGGACCTCCCCGGAGGGGCTGAGCAGGACATCCAGGACGACATCCCCGCCGATTCCCTTGTCCACCGCCGACCGGGGAAATTCGGGAGACGGCCCTCCCTTGAATCGCGGCGGGTATTTGTTCAATTGCTGGTATTGCCACAGAATGCCGAATGTCCGCCCGCCCGTGCATTTTTCCAGGCCGGCGGCCACCAGCGCGGCGGCCCGGTCCGCCTCCCCACCGGCACGGGCCACATCCGCGAGGAGATAATCCACCGTGGCGTCATCCAGCCGGGTGGTTCCTGCCTCCAGAAGAAGTTTTTCCGCACGGCCCAGCAGGCGCGCCTTGTTCCGTTTCCAGTTCCCCACATCGGCCGCCGGGCCTTCGACGGGCAACAGGTCGGGGTCCCCCTGTCCGGCCAGCAGGTAGAGTTGCCCGAGGGTCAGCAACATCAGGGAATGCCGATGCCCGGCGGCGAGGCCGAGTTCCATTTCGATCATCCCGTCGGAACCGGAACCGTCCCTGAAGTACTCGGAACAAATTCCCAGGTAACGTTCCACCACCGTCGGAACATCCAGGTCCTCGCGGCAATCGGCCAGACGATGAGGCCTCCACTTGCCCTCGGGAACCGGCGTTTCCTTGAGGTCCCCGCTAACGACCGGCTTGGCGACCGGACCTTCGTCCCCCGCCTTCGGCGGCCCCGGCGCGCAGGCCCCCAGAGCGATCAGGAGAACCAGGCCCAAGGTGGTCGGAACTGGAATACGCCGGCAGGCGGCGCTGACCGGGCAGATCGATTTCATTCGGATTCCTTTTTTTCAAGGGAGGGATCCAGGCGCAGCACATCCTCCCATTCGCCGGCGGCTTCATCCTCGCGGCCGAGTTTCAGCAGAAGGACCACCCGGTTGTTCCTGTAGACGACATTTTCAGGTTCAAGGCCGATGGCCCTGTCGACCGCCTCGAGACCTTCCTGATAATGCCCCGCTTCCAGGAGATTGAGCGAAACCCTGCCCCAGAATCCATGATCCGTCAACAGTTCCTCCGGCAGGCCCGCGGGCAGGGCTGCGGGATCGGAGAGGGCCCGCAGGCAGGCCAGGGATCGATGGTATTCCTCGACCCGCCTCTCGGTCTCGATCGCAAGGTTCGTTTCCCCCGCCGAAAGCCCCTCGGGGGCCAGATCATCAAGGAATTCCAGGAGATCGCCGTCCCTTCCGGCGCCGGCCAGGGCCAGACCCAGATTCCGCCGCGCCCAGGGAGTCCGCTCCCGGTCCATGATTTTTTGCAAGGGCTCCACCGCGGCGGCAAACTCCCGTGATTCCAGCAGGACTCCGGCCAGGGCCCGGTCCGCTTCCAGACAATCCGGGCACAGCTTCCGGGCAATCTCCAGCTGGTTTCGGGAACCCTGGACATCATGGAATCCGGCCAGGAACTGTCCATATTCGAGGCGGGCATCGAAATCCATCGGCGCCAGTTCCACCACCAGTTGGAACTCGGTCAGGGCCCGGCCTTTTTTCCCCAGGGCCACCAGGGCCGCGGCCAGGTTCCGGTGGGCCAGGTGGTCATTGGGATTATGGCGCATCACCGTTTCCAGGTGCGGGAGAGCCTGGGCGGGATCGCCGTCCCGCAGCAGGGCCAACCCCAGGCGACCGGCGATTTGCCAGCCGTAAAGGGGATCTTCACCCAACTTCCCGTAAAGGCCCCGGGCTTCCCGGACGGCCGCGGATGGCTGCCCTGCCGCCAACAGGCTGTCCACCGTCGCCAGGCCTGTTCGGGCCAGAAGCGCGGCGTCGGACCTCGTTCCGGCGGTTCCGGTTCCCATCGGCGAAAAGAGGACGAAACCGACCAGGCAGGCAACAGCCAGCCGAATCCATGATGCTTTGGAGCCTCGCTGCGGCATGTCACCTCCTCTCCTGTGCCGGGGGAATTCCACGAAAACCGCTACCGCCATCGATAAAATAAGGGATAAACCCTCAGGAATGAAGTCGGTATCCGTCGACCCGGGTTCATTTTTTCCACATTCAGGGTGTGGGAATGCCCCCATATCTGTGCTATATTTTTCGGGCAGGGTCCGTACGGGAAAGCTTGGGAAACCAACTCCCTTTGGGGGATCGTACGGGCCGGATCCCTTGACCCATGAGAACAGGACCAGGAAATGACCAGCGACCAGAACGAAAATCCGACCGGTGACGCCGCAGAACACACAGAAAAACACACCGCAGAATCCACCGAAAATCCCCAGACCAGCGAAGCCCCGCAACCCGAGGCCGTCCCAAGTGAACATGTGAGTGAAGATGCGGGCAACCTCGTGGTTGAGGAAACCAACGAAGCCGAGGAAAATTCCACGGAATTCGCCGAACTGCTGGCGGCCGCCGACAATGCCGAACCGACCGAAGCCCAGTCGGGGGACAAGCTGACCGGCAGGATCGTCCAGATTGACGGACCCGATGCCTTCGTTGACTGTGGGCTGCGCAACGAACTGCCCATCGCCGTGGCGGAGCTCAAGGACGGCGACGGGGAAATGAAATTCAAGGTCGGAGACGAAATCACCGCCTATGTCCAGAAAGCCCCCGGGGGGCTCAAGCTGACCATGGCGGTCAATCTCAAGGAGGCGGGCGTCGAAGCCCTGACAGCGGCCTTTGCCGCCGGCACGCCCGTCAAAGGCAAGGTCGGCAGCACCAACAAGGGCGGGTTCTCGGTGGATCTGGACGGGACCAGGGCCTTCTGCCCCTTCAGTCAGATCGACGTGCGGCGGGCCGACAATCCGGAACAATTCGTGGGCCAGACCTTCCAGTTCAAGATCCTGGAACTGTCCGAAGACGGACGCAATATCGTCGTTTCCCGCCGGACCCTGCTGCAGGCGGACCGGGAGTCCCAGGCCGAAGCCACCCGTGAGTCCCTGGCCTTGGGGGAAAACCTGGAAGGTGTCGTAACGCGGCTGGTTCCCTTCGGGGCCTTTGTCGATATCGGCGGCCTCGAAGGGCTTGTCCATATCTCCCAGATTTCCCACCAACGCGTGGGCGATCCCGGGGAAGTTCTCAAGGAAGGGCAGACGGTCAAGGTCAAGGTCCTGGAAATCCAGAATCTGGGCATGGGACGTTCCGAACGGATCAGCCTGTCCATCAAGGCCCTGGCGACCGATCCCTGGCCCGAAACCGCCCGTTCCATGGTGCCCGGCCAGGATGTCGAGGGCCGGGTGACACGACTGGTGGACTTCGGAGTCTTCGTCGAGCTTCAGCCGGGAGTGGAAGGGTTGATCCACATCTCCGAACTGGCCAACCGGAGGGTCATCCATCCCCGGGAAGTGATGAACGAAGACGAACAGATCAATGTCCGCATCCTCGATGTGGATCTGGATCGCCGGCGGATATCCCTGTCCCGGAAACAGGCTTCGGATTACGAAGAGGATTGACCCGGGCCTTGCAGACAAACACCCCAGGCCGCTGCCCAGGCAGCGGCCTTTTTTTCGGCCTGAAATCAATCCCGCAGCTTTGACACGACCTCGATGATCCTGGCCGTGGCGAAATCCACTTCCTCGCGTGTGGTGAAACGCCCGAGCCCGATCCGGAGGCTCGCCGCGGCCAGAGGCTCGGTCACGCCGATGGCCTTCAGGATTTCCGAGGGGCGGGACTCCACGCTGCTGCAGGCGGAACTCGAGGATACCGCGATCACGGTCAGTGCACTCAACAGGCGGTGGGCGCGAATACCCTCGAAACTGACATTGAGGTTTCCTGGCAGCCGTTCCTCGAGTGCGCCATTCAGATGCACACCCTCAAGGGCCCCGGCCACTGCCTCCCACATCCGGTCGCGCAATCCCCGCAGGCGCAAAGCCTCTTCCGGCATGACCTCGCCGGCCACGCGGCAGGCCTCACCGAAGGCGGCGATGCCGGGAACATTCAGGGTGCCCGGGCGCAGTCCCCGCTCCTGTCCCCCGCCATGCTGGAGCGGCGCCAGCGTCACCCGCGGATCGCGACGCCGGACATACAAGGCCCCCACCCCCTTGGGTCCATACATCTTGTGGGCGGAGAGCGAAAGCAGATCCACGCCGTCCTTTTCGACATCCAGGGGAATTTTCCCGGCGGCCTGGGCCGCGTCCGTATGGAACAGGACCCCACGCCGTTTGCAGATCCTGCCGATCTCGGCCACCGGTTGGACGGTTCCGATCTCGTTCTGGGCCGTCATCACGGAAACCAGCAGGGTGTCATCTTCAAGTGCGGCGGCGATGTCCGCGGCCGTTACCCTCCCGTCGGAACGGGCCTGGACCACGGTGGCACGTCCCCCACGCCGTTTGAATTCAGCCACCGGTCCGCGCACCGCCTCGTGCTCCAGGTTGGTCGTCACCAGGTGACCGCCTTCGGCTCCATAGGCCGCGGCGACCCCCAGCAGCGCCAGGTTGTCCGCCTCGGTGGCGCCCGCAGTGAAGATGATTTCCCGCGCCGTGCCCCCGATCAGGTCCGCCACCTTCTTGCGAGCCTCCTCCACCAAGCGGGCCGCAGCCCAGCCGAAGGCGTAGCCGGAACTGGCCGGGTTGCCGAAGTGGTTCCTCTGGACTTCCTCCAGAAAGGAAAGAACACCCGGATCGATGGGAGTGGTGGCGTGGTGGTCAAGGAATACGGGGGTGCGCAGGGTCATGGATTGCTCCCGGAATGCCCGGAAAAACTCCCCGCATCAGCGACTGAGTTCCAGCATCCTGTTGATGGGCGTCAAAGCGGCCTCGGCCAGGGCGGCATCCACCGATATCTCGGGCGTGCGGTCCCGCATGCACAGGTAAAGTTTTTCCAGGGTATTCTTCTTCATGTAGGGGCATTCGTTACAGTTGCAGGTCTCGTCGTTTCCCGGGGCAGGGATAAAAACCTTGTCCGGGTTCTCCTTCTGCATCTGATGGATGATTCCCGGTTCGGTCACCACGATGATTTCGCGGGCGGGTGTCTGCCCGGCAAAGGCCAGGATACTGGAGGTGCTCCCGACATGATCGGCGTGCTGCAGGACGGCCTCCGGACACTCGGGATGGGCGGCCACCACGGCCTCCGGGTGCGCGATCTTCAATTCGACCAGCTTCTTCTCGTTGAACACTTCGTGCACTTCGCAGGACCCCGGCCAGAGAACCATCTCGCGCCCCAGATTCCGGGACACCCAGTCCCCGAGATACCTGTCCGGGGCAAAAACCACGGGCTGCTCCGCAGGAAAGGATTCCACGATCTTCACGGCGTTGCTGCTGGTGCAGATCACGTCGCTCATGGCCTTGGTGGCGGCCGAACAATTGATGTAACTGACGACCTTGTGGCCGGGATATTCCTTCAGGAAGGCGGCGAATTCGTCGGGCGGACAGCCGTCGGCCAGACTGCAACCGGCTTCCAGGTCAGGCAAAAGCACCTGTTTGCCCGGATTGAGGATTTTCGCGGTTTCAGCCATGAAATGGACGCCGGCAAAAACAATGACCTCGGCTTCGGTCTCGGCCGCCCGCTGGCTCAGGGCAAGGCTGTCCCCGATGAAGTCGGCGATGTCCTGGATATCCGGCTCCTGGTAGAAATGGGCCAGGACGACCGCATTCATGTCCTTGCGCAGGCGGTCGATTTCCTGGAAAAGGTCAAGGGTCGGATCAACGGACCCCGCGGGGAATTCGCTCATGGCCTCTCGTTTCTACCGGAAACCGGTTCTCACATCCGGATTTACAGCCCGGGGAATGCCTTCCGGAACGGCCGGCATCTCCTGTTCAATGCTAATTTTGTCACAGGTTTGGATTTCTGCAAGGGTCCTTTGCAACTTCGGTTTGAAGAGGTATGGACTTTTCCCTCCCAAAGCCCTAATATTCATGGGTTGGATATGCGGCCCCTGCCTCCTTGCGGGCATGTAATTTCCGGTGGTTGCCATTGAGGGCGCCCCGGTTTTGGTAGCCGGCCGTTCCGTTCCCCCACCAGCTGAACGTGAGGATATCTCAGCAATGAAAATTATTGCGTCTGTCCTGACCGGCACTAGCAGTCCGAAGGCGAAGCTGCGTCTGCCCGTATTCATGTCCCTGGCCCTTTTGACGGTCGTACTCTTTGTCGGAGCCTGCTCGGACGAGACCGCGGAAGTCACTTTCCCTGTCGAACCCAAACCTGATCCCCAGAACTGGCTGTTCACCATCCATGGGACCGGCCCCAATGACATCTATGCAGCCGGAGCCAGGGGCACCATGTTCCGTTTTGACGGCGCCCAGTGGATAGATGTTCCCCTGGGCACCGGCAAAGCCATCACGGAGTTGTGGGAATCCGAGGACGGCACCCTGTATGCCACGGGGCATGAAGGTATGATCCTCCGCAACTCGGGAGGCGGCTGGAGCGCCATGACCAGCGGCACGTCCAAGGACCTTTTCGGTATCGGTCGTTTGGGAGACGACATCTATGCCTGCGGTTTCGAGGGCGCCCTGCTGAAACTCAGCGGCAGTTCCTGGGGAGGGGTCCACGGGATGAGCTGGATTCTGGATGAAACCGGCGCCCCCAGAGACACCCTCGAGTTGAGCCAGGACATCGCTTCCCTTACCCTTGTGAACAGCTTTTTCATCGGCGGAGCCTTCATCGATCCCAATTTCGAAGGTAAACCCGTTGATATGGTCGGAACCAAGGGCGGCCTTTTGGCCATTGCCGATCATACCGCTTTCCCCGACCCCGACTCGACGGGCTCCTATCAGGTTTTGCCGGACTGGATCCTCAGACCCATCAGCGGTGAACAGATTGTCGACGCCGAATGGATGCTGTCGGCCACCTCGGATCCGGCCGACCTGAGCCGGAATTACCTGGGGACTTCCGAAGGTTGGCTCTTCCAGCTTTCGAAAACCGGGGAAGACACGGTGTGGACCAAGTTCGACCCGGCCGTTACCGACAGCCCGGGCGGGGGTATCCAGGACATCTGGCTCGACCCCCTGAACAACGTCTATGTCGTCACCGATGAAGGCGCGATCGTCTACCAGACCTTCGATTACAAGTTCAATGAATCCGGAGAACGGGTCACCCTGTACAACGGGACCATGAGTCTGACCGGAATCTGGGGCACCGATGCCGGGAATTTCTTCGTCGTGGGGTACATGGACGAAATGATCCTGCGCTGCTCCCACGATCCCGTCACGGGGGATTTCAGCATCATTGAAATGCCGGTGACATTCCCCCCCAACAAGGCGTTTGAACCGGGACCGGCCGTGGACAAATTCGGGCGGCCCCTGTATTGAGCCGTCCGGTCGGCGGCCCCTGCCGGGGGACCCCCGTTCCGGATGCATCATAAAATCCCCGACGGCCCGGTTCTCGTCTGAGAACCGGGCTGAAGTTCGCCAATTCCACATTTTGGAGGTAACCCCATGTCGCACCAGGGTCTTGGCCGCAAGGCCGGCTTGCTCACACTTCTGGCCTCGTTGACCTGCCTGCTGTTGGCCGTTCCCGTTTTGGCCGGTTATGAACCTGATCCTTCCGCATCCCGCACGTCCGTTCCCGAAGATTACCAGTGGAATCCCCGGCACATCTTCGAGAACCAGGAAGCCTGGCAGGCCGAGTTGGACGCCATCGGCGCGGACATTCCCAAGCTCATGGACTTCCAGGGCCGTCTCGGTGAATCCGCCGCCATCCTGCTGGACGCCAACAACGCGACCCACGACATGATGATCCGGCTCTACAAGCTCTACGTCTACGCCCAGACCCTCTACGACGTGGACCAGGGCAACAACGACCACCGGCAGATGCAGGGCCAGGTGGCGGCGCTGTTTCCCTCCTTCGGCGAAGCCACCAGCTGGATGGAGCCCGAGCTGCTGGAAATCGACCCCGGGGTCATCAAGAACTTCATGGCCGAGGAAAAGGAACTGGCCGTCTACAACTACTATTTTTCCGAACTGTGGCGGCAGCAGGAATACACCCTCAGCAGTCCCGAAGAGCGTTTGATGGCCCTGACCGGCAACATGCGCTCGGTGCCCAGCGACGCCCACGAGGCTCTGCTGGGAGTCGACATGGAGTTCCCCGACATCATCGACGGCGAGGGCAACCCCGTTCCGATGACCGTCAGTGGTTTTTCCGGACTGCGTTCCGATGATTCCTACGCTGTGCGGAAACAGGCCCGGGACGCCTTTTTCGGAACCCTGCGGGGCTATGAAAACACCTTTGCCGTCCTGCTCGACGGCGCGGTCAAGTCGCACATCATGTCCAAGGACGCCCGCGGCTACGACAACTGCCTCGAGGCTTCCATGTCACCGGACAACATCTCCACCGCTGCCTACCGGATGCTGATCGACACCGTGCGTGAAAACCTGCCCCGGACCATGCACAAATACGTCGACCTGCGTCGGAAAGTCATGGGCCTTGAGGGACCGCTGACCTTCCCCAACCTCTACAACGCCATGATCGAGGGCGTGGAGCCCAATTATTCCTACGCGGATGCACAGGATGTCATAACCAAGGGTTTGAAACCCCTGGGTAAGGAATACGTGGGCCTGCTGGCCGAGGGCATGGATCCGAACAGCGGGTGGATCGACATCTACCCCAACGAGGACAAGCGCAGCGGCGCCTACAGCAACGGCGTCCTGGCCAAGGATATCCACCCCTACGTGCTGCACAACTTCGACAACACGCTGGACGCCGTCTCCACCACGGCCCACGAGATGGGCCACGCCCTGCATTCGGTCTACAGCAGCCGGAACCAGCCGACCATCTACGCCGGGTACACGACCTTCCTGGCCGAGATCGCCTCGACCTGCAACGAAGCCCTGCTGACGAACTACATGCTGGCCAAGGCCGACGACGTGGACGTCAAGCTGATGCTTCTGAACCAGCGTCTGGAATCGATCCGGCTGACCATTTTCCGGCAGACCCTGTTCGCCGATTTCGAGCTGCGGTTCCATGAACACGCCGAAGCCGGCAACCCCCTGACGGCCCAATTCCTGAACACCCTGTACGCCGACATGGTCAAGGAATACTACGGTCCCGGGTTCGAAATGGGTCCGGACGACGAATGCGAGTGGATGTTCATCCCCCACTTCTACTACAACTTCTACGTGTTCACCTACGCCACGGGGTTGACCAGCGGCCTGGCCCTGGCGGACGAGATTTCCGCCAAGGGCGAACCCGCGGCCCAGCGGTACATCGACAACATGCTGAAGGCCGGTTCGAGCGCGCCCCCGCTGGAGATCCTCCGCAACGCGGGTGTCGATCTCGAAACGCCCGCGCCCATCGTCAGCGCCATGAAGATGTTCGAGGAAACCGTCGAGGAATTCGATCGTCTGTGGACCAAGAAGTACGGCAAGATGTAGAAAAGGGCCTCGGCCCCAATCGAAACGGCGCCGGGTTTTTGCCCGGCGCCGTTTTTTTGAATATTAGAGACCTCCAAATGCAGAATTCCTCACTTTATGGTATTCTCCAATGGTGCTTGGCCGTCCTAACATCGTTGCGGGCCGCTTCGCTTATGGTAAGGGGTTATCTGTGATCCTGTATGTGAAACGTCATTTATTTTTTTCCTGTTTCGCTTTGCTCATTGCGGTTTTCACATGTTCCGTCATTGGAACGGCCGCTCCTTTCGATGAATTCTGGTCCGATAAATACAACTCACCTGGAGTCAACGGTACCGTGAAAGGACTGACGCCACTGAACGGAGGCGTCTTCGTGTGCGGCAGTTTCTACGGGATTGGAAACACAAATGTGCACGGCATCGGGCTGCTGACCCGGGACGGTGACAATTACCAGATCACCCCTTATGGCGACAGCCTCTTCTACGCCACCGGAACGGTTGTCGAATACGACCGGAAATTCACGGTCGCCGGTGGCGAGTATGACAGTAACGGTGAGAAGGTGTATGGAGTATTTCAATGGAGCGGCGGAAACTGGAACCGTCTGGGTCGGTTTCCTCGATATTGCTACGATCTGGCTGTCTACGATGAGCAACTCTACTCCACCGGCGGTGTCTGGGACGGCACCCTCTGGCAGGTGCCGTACCTCACGGACGGCTACATATTCCAAGTGGTTGTCCACGACGGGTTGCTCTATTGCGCCGGTCAGTTCAACACTGTCAACGGGGACTCGATCTCGAACATCTTTGCCTGGGACGGTAGTCAGGTTCTTCCACTCGAAGAGGGGTTCCCGTACACCATCAGATCCATGATCGTCCAGGGCGGGGGCGTCGTTGTTCAAGGCAGCTATGGGATGAACGGTGGGTTGATCCGTCGATGGGACGGCACATCATGGACAACTCTGCTTGACGGTGGTCGAACAGCTGAAGCGGTCGGGGTTTTAGGCGGTGATCTGGTTGCGGGGACTTATTGGCAGGAAACACCGGGCATGAGTACGGTCAGTCACCCCGAACTCATGCATTTCAATAACGGTGTGTGGACCAAACTCGGGGAGGTCGATGCCCGTCATATGGTCAACTTTGGCGGTTCCATGTATATCGGGCACCGGAGCGATATTGTCGCAGGCACCGCCTCCCCAGGGTTGGCCGTTTATGAGGACAGCACCTTCACGGCCCCCATCCCCGACGGCTGGGGATTTGACTACAACGTTCATGACTTGACGTTGCTGGACAATCGGATTGTCGTCGCCGGACATTACCACTATGGAGGCGGGATCGCCGATGATGATTGTTTCATCGAGGAGGCGACGGGTGGCGGTTGGACACCACTGAACAATGTCAACCTGACTTCAATGTTTGGCTTCCTCGGTTTCAGAAGTGTGGCGGCTGCAGGTTCGGAATTGTTCGGGATCTACGCGATCGACGCCGACGACTATGCCATACCGGTTCTGGTGAAGTTGGACCAAAGCAACCCTAACAACCAGGTCTGGAACCGCTTGGGCACCTCATGGGTCGCGTACGATGACAAACTTATTGCCGTGGGGAGCGAACTCTACGTTTTGCGCATTTATGATCATGGTGGCTTTTATTGGATTGACCAGACTGATGGCGAGTTTTACAACACCGGAGATCTGAACGTAAACGGATACGTCAAAAGTGCCTGCGATCTTGATGGGCAGGCCGTCATCGCCGGCGACTGGACAACGCAGAACGGTGCCCCTGCCACGAGCGTACTCATTCTTGACGGGGAGACCTGGCATGATTTCGGACCAGCACCTCCTGAGGGCGTCCGGGTCGTCGCACCGGCCGGACCGGGGGCCCTCGCGGTTGCCTTCAACATCGGCGAGGGAGACCAGATAGCGATTTCGGACGGTGGACCTTGGCAGACACTTAACGGCCTCTTCAACGCCAGGGTTGATGCCCTGGTCTTTCATCAAGAGCGGCTGGCTGTGGCCGGTAATTTCCTAAAGGTCGATACTACTGACGTGCCGGGCATCGCGGTTTGGACCGGTTCCTCCTGGGCTCCCGTGGGATCGGGACTCAAGGCGTTTCCGTCCTCCCATTACGGAATAAAGGATATGATCTCCACCGACCACGGGTTGTTCATTGCGGGGTACATGAATTCTTCAGGCGGCCGCAACACAAAGGGCCTCGCCGTCTGGTCCGGCGACCTCCGGCAAATCCCTGACAACCTCTCACCCGTTCCCGACGATCAATGGATTCCGTCACCCTCACCCCTTCAGGCTGTTCCCAACCCATTCAACCCGCGAACCGTGATTACCTGGGAGATGCCGCGCCGCGAATTTGCAACACTGGATATTCTGGATGTCCGTGGTCGCCTGGTCCGCACTATTTGGTCGGACGAGGTAGGCCCAGGTCCAGCGCGGGTGGCGTGGGATGGACGCGATACCGGGGGCAGGAACGCCCCCTCGGGAATCTACTTCGCACAGTTGAATTGGGCCGGCCAATCCTCGTCCCGTAAATTGACCCTGATCAGGTGAGTCCTGACCAGGTCCACATTGAACAAATCCAGCTCATTTACAAAAAAGACCCCCTCGAAATGAGGGAGTCTTTATTAAGTGGTAGGCCACCCAGGACTCGAACCTGGCACAACCTCCTTAAAAGGGAGATGCTCTACCTGATGAGCTAGTGGCCCACCCGAATCGGGCGCTTATAACCGCGGGTCCGCAATATAAATTACACCCCCGCCGGTGTCAAAGGATTCGGGGATTTCGACATGTATCAGGTAGTTACACCCGTTTCCGTCCAGATCATCTGCTCCCGGTCCCGGCCCACGCTCACCCCGACGATCAGGGTGCCGAGTTCCTTCTCCAGGAACTCCAGGTACTTGCGGGCGGCGGCGGGAAGATCGACCAGTTTCCGGCAATCGACGGTGGGTTTTTCCCAGCCCGCGAATTCCTGATAGACGGGACGGCAGCGGGGCAGCACATCGCTGAGCACCGGGTACGTCGTGATCCTCTCGTCGTCCAGTTCATAGGACGTGGCGATCTGGATGGCGGGCATGTCGTCCAGGACATCCAGCTTGGTGATGATCACCCCGGTCATGCCGTTGACATCGACGGCGTACCGCCCGGACACCAGATCGAACCAGCCGCACCTGCGGGCCCGACCGGTGGTGGCGCCGTATTCGCCGCCCGCGTCCCGCAGGGCGTCACCCTTCTCACCCAGAAGTTCGCTGGGGAAGGGCCCGTTGCCGACGCGCGTGCAGTAGGCCTTGAAGATGCCGTTGATGTCGCCGAGCGCCCGAGGCGGCAAACCCGTTCCGGTCAGCGCACCGCCGATGGTGCTGTTGCTGCTGGTAACGTAGGGAAAGGTCCCGTGATCGATGTCCAGCATGGTGCCCTGGGCCCCTTCGAACAGGGCGGTTTCGGTGCCCTCCCGGACCGGACGCAGCACGTCGTAGGGATTGACGACCATGGGGGCGACAAACTGGGCCAGCACCACGAGTTCCTCGGCCAGGACCCGCGCGGGCAATGGTTCGGCGTCGTAGAATTCGCTCAGGATCTCGTTGGCCGAAAGGATTTTCTCGATGGCCTTGCGTTCCAGGTTTTCGGCCGGCAGCAGGAGATCCCCCATGCGCAGCCCCGTGCGCTGGATCTTGTCCAGATAGGCGGGTCCGATGCCGCGCCCGGTGGTCCCGATACTCTTGCGCTTCAACCGCGTTTCCCGCAGTTCATCCAGCCGCATGTGGTAGGGCATCAACAAGGTGGCCGTCGCCGAAACGTGCAGACGTTCCCGCACCTGGTGGCCCTTCTGCTCGAGGGCCAGGATTTCATCCCGCAAACTCCAGGGGTCGATCACCATGCCCCCGCCCAGCAGGCAGCGGACACCCTCGTGGAGGATCCCGGAGGGGATGAGGTGCAGCACATGCTTGTCCTGCCCGATGTGGATGGTGTGCCCCGCATTGGCCCCGCCCTGGTAGCGGAGGACCCAGTCGACATCACGGCTCAGGGCATCGACGATCTTGCCTTTGCCTTCGTCGCCCCACTGCCCCCCGATGATTACCCGGTTTTCCACAGTCAAACTCCATGGTTCGGCCAAACGGTTCGGCCAAAAAGTTCGGCGGCAACAGCCGGCGGGCGGACCAAGCCGCTCAGAACAATTCACCAAAAGAACAATTCACCAAAAAAAAACCCGCACTTCAGGTCGGGCTACCCGGAAAGTATCGCCCTGTTGTCAGCGCCCGTCAAACATAGCTTTCAGGGCACCCCAGGTTTTTTCGTCGACCAGGGAGCCCGAACCGCATTCATCCGAAACACCGGGATTGCCGGCCTGCCGGTCCACATTGCCGTCCGGCTCGCCATCCCCGTCGCTGTCGCCGACCTCCACTCCGTTGAGACAACCGTCCCCGTCGGAATCCAGGTTGGCCAGAGTCGAGTCCCACAGGCGCCCGTTGGCCAGATAATCGACTCCGAAAGGATTCAGGGTGAAATCGGAAGCGGTAGGTTGCTCCGAAACATGACAGCTGTGGCACAGGTTGGGCACCGCCACCGGCAGACGC
>JBDLKA010000053.1:0-24032 GCA_039714075.1 Candidatus Krumholzibacteriota bacterium
CCGCAGGAAGCGATCCGAAGGATCGCGACGAGGACATCAAAATTTACCCCTGCACCACGCCTCCAGGCCACCACGAAGCGCCTCATACCTGATCCGCCGCCTGGAACCAATAAAGGAAACCGCCAGTAATGGCCTTGCTTTCAATACAGAATGCATTTTTCGACTACGGGCGGGAGAAGATCCTGAGGGGCGTCAATGTCGCTCTCCAGCCGGGGGTGAAGTACGCGTTGGTGGGGGCCAACGGGGCCGGAAAAACCACGTTGTTGGCGGCCTTGGCGGGGGAGCTTCAGCTGCATGGGGGGACGCGGCAAGTTATGGGGTCGGCGACGATCAGGATGCTGCGGCAGGAAACCACCATCGATCCCACTGCAAGCGATTCGGGGCTGCTCCTTGAAACGGTGGCGGGTTCGGCCTTTGCCCGGGAACGGGAAATTGAGGGAAAACTGGCCCTGGTGGCGGCAGAAATCGCGCACGCGGAGCCGACGGAACAGGCGGCGCTGGTGGAACAGCAGGGGAAACTCCAGGACGAGTTCGAGCACCTGAACGGATACACCATGAAGGCCCGGCTCGAAACGGCTTTGCGCGGGGTTGGGCTGATGCCGGAAACATGGGATCGGCCGGTGAACCAATTGTCCGGAGGAGAGCGCCGGCGAGCGGCACTGGCGACGGTTTTGTTGCGGAACGCCGACCTGCTGCTGCTGGACGAACCGACCAACCACCTGGATCTGGAATCGTGCGAATGGTTGGAAGGGTTTCTTGAAGCCTATCCCGGGGCGGTGGTTCTCGTCTCGCACGACCGGCATTTCCTGGACCGCGTCGCGCGGAAGACCCTGCATCTGGACCGGGGCCGCCTGGTCAGCTACTCGGGCAACTATTCCTTTTTCGATGAACAAAGCCGGCTGCGCTACCAGCAGGAACTCAGCGCCTGGCAGCGGCAGCAGACCAAGATCCGCCAGACCGAAGAATACATCCGGCGCAATATCGAAGGCCAGAAAACCAGGCAGGCCCAGTCGCGCCGCAAGCAGCTGGAAAAAGAGGAAAAGCTGGAAAAGCCCACCACCGAGCCGGGCCTGTTCCGCTTTCACCTGAACCCGGTGCGCCCCAGCGGCGGCACGGTGCTGGAAACCGAGGGACTGGCCAAGGGTTGGGACGGGCGCGCCCTGATGTCGGGCCTGGACCTGCACGTTTCCCGGGGCGACCGCATCGGCATCATCGGGCCCAACGGTTGCGGCAAATCGACCTTGTTGAAAATGATGGCCGGCCGGATCGTTCCGGACGCGGGCCGGGTGGTTATAGGGCACAACGTGGACCTGGGTTTCTACGACCAGGAGCTGACCGGAGTCTCGGACCACAACACGGTGCTGTCCGAGATGATGTCCGTGGACCCGGTCCCCACCCTGGGCGAGCACCGGTCCTTCCTGGGGGCTTTCGGTTTCGGCGAAGATCTTCACGACCGCCAGGTGAGCCGCCTGTCGGGCGGCGAGCGCGGGCGGCTTTCGCTGCTGCGCCTGATCAAGGAAGGCCACAACACCCTGCTGTTGGACGAGCCCACCAATCATCTGGACATCCGCAGCCGCGAATCCCTGGAAGCGGCGCTGGCCGAATTCACGGGCACGATGGTGGTCGTCTCCCATGACCGGCGTTTCCTGGACAAGATCGTTCACAAGCTGATCGTGTTTTCGGGGGACGGCTCGGCAAGGGTGTTCGCGGGGAACTATGCCGACTATGTCTGGAAGCGGAAGCAGGAGCAGCAGACCACGACGACGGTGGCCAAACCGGAAAGGCCTGCCGGCAACGGTGGGCGGAAGACAGAGCGGGCGGCGGCGACCCCGTCCGGCGTCGGGGCCGCGCCATTGAGCAAGAATGAAATCAATCGCCGGCGGCAGAAGATAGACCGGGCCGAGGAAAAAATCCTGGAGCTGGAAGCGGCGAAAGAAGCGGCGCTGCAGGAGATGGGATCGCCCGACCTGAAAAACGATCGCCGTCTGGAACTGGCCAACCGTTGTGCGGAAATCGATATGGAGCTTGAAATAATCCTCGCCGAATGGGAAAAGTGGAGCCTGGAAATCGAACAGGGCGCCACCAATGGACCCACGGGAAACAACACGGAGTAGCATGGGAACCAGACGCGACGAAGAAGCAGGATATTCCACCGAGGTCCCACGGGAACGGGCGGTCCTGGCGGGAGTGCACCTGCCTTTGGCCTGGTCCGGAGGCCTGGGGGGCGACGCCGATCTGGCCGAACTGGCCCGCCTGGCCGATACCGCCGGCGCCGACGTGGTGGGCCAGGTGGAACAGCGCCGCCCACGCCCGGCGCCAAGCACGTTCCTGGGCAAGGGCAAACTGGAAGAGCTTCAGGAGCTGGTGGAACAGACCGAGGCCACGTTGTTGATCTTCGACAACGATCTGTCGCCCGCCCAGGGGCGGAACCTGGAGAAGGCCCTGGACATCAACATCCTGGACCGGACCGAGCTCATCCTGGACATCTTCGCCAACCACGCCAACACCAAGCAGGCCCGGCTCCAGGTCGAACTCGCGCAGCTTCAGTACCTGCTGCCGCGATTGACCCGTCTGTGGTCGCACCTTGAACGGCAGGCCGGTGGCATCGGCACGCGCGGTCCGGGTGAAACCCAGCTGGAAACGGACCGGCGTCTGGTCAACCGGCGCCTCGCCGTGCTGAAGAAAGCCCTCGACGACATCGAAACCACGCGCCAGACCCAGGTCCGTTCACGCGAGGGCGTTTTTACCGCGGCTTTGATCGGCTACACCAACGCGGGCAAGTCGACCCTGATGAACGGCATCACCGGGGCGGGGGTGTATGTGAAGGATCAGCTCTTCGCCACCCTGGACGCCACCACCCGCCGCGTCGACGTCGATGAACGGCGCCACTTCCTGTTGACTGACACGGTCGGATTCATCCGGCGGCTGCCGCACCACCTGGTCGAAAGTTTCAAGGCCACCCTGCAGGAGGTGCGCGACGCCGACCTGATGGTTCACGTGGTCGACGCCTCGAGCGAGGATCCGGAGCACCAGATCGCCTCGGTCAACACGGTCCTCAAGGAGATCGTGCCCAGTGAAAAACCCACGCTGCTGGTGTTCAACAAGATGGATCTGGTGGACGATGAACTGTTCACCAACCGCTTTTCCCGCAGTTACCCCGACGCCGTTTTCGTGGCGGGCCGCTCGGAGGAGGGCGCGCTGGCGCTGCGCGACAACATCCTGACCAGGCTGACGGGAAACGAATTGATCCGCACCGTTCGCCTGCCCATTTCCAATCTTCACTGTCTCAGCGCCTTCCACCGCACCGGGTCGGTGCTGGGGCAGGAATTCGAGGCCGACATCTGCCTGGCCACCCTGCGCCTGACCGAGGAGGAACTCAACCGCCTGGTGTCCCGCGAAGGCGCCGTCCTGGTGGATGAACCCCCCGCAGAATCCTGATCCGGCGGGCCGGGCCCGATCTTTGCACTGATTCCTGCCGACCCGCCAACCCTCTGTGATCATTGCAAAGCGCCAGCCTGATTCGGGCTGTTTCTTGCGCTTTGCCCCGACTGCTATTGAAAACCTCTCTCAATTCCACGATAGCGACCGATTTCAAACCCCGGGCCACGGCATAGCCTTTGCTTTCAAATGGCAAGGCAAAGTGTGTCCGACCGTGTTCGGTGGCGGTCGAATTACGAGAAAACCCTCAAGGGAACCGAAAAATGTCCCGAAAAGGGTAACGATACACTGGCTGGGTCCGGATCCGGATCGGGATCGCGACGGGCCCCGGGGGATTGATTATGAGCAAAACCAGATTTGCGAGGTGGAGCAAAATGCCGCGCTTCAAATGCAGCAGGCAGGGATTCAACCTGATCGAGTTGATGGTGATCATCGCCATCGTGGGCGTCATCGCGGGGATCTCGGCGCCGCCGATTTTCCGCTACGTCAATTCGAACCGCCTGCAGACCCATGCCGACCGTCTGGCGGCGGATCTTCAGTATGCCCGCACCCTGTCCATCTCCAACGCCACGATCCTGCGGTTTTCGAGTACGCCCGCCGGGTACCAGGTGGCCGACCCCGTAACCGGAAACATCATCCGGCAAACGGTTTTCGAACACGGCCTTGATCTGGGCCTGACGCAAACGTCGGACTTCTATCCCTGGGGTATGGCGGATCCGAACGTTTTCAACATTTCCAACGGCACCGGGACCATCACGGTGAATCTCATGCCAACGGGCATCGTGGAGGTGCAATAGCCATGCTTCGCAGGATGAACCGGAAAATCAGGAATCTTTTGGCTACCGGGCGTCTGCCCGGCTTCGGCAATGAGGGCTTCACCCTGGTGGAGATCATGATGGTGCTGATGATCCTGACGGTGGGTGTGCTGCCCATCATCATGATCCAGCACCGGGCCCGCAACGAGGTTTCGGAGGCCGACCGTTCGACCCAGGCCATCGAACTGGCCCAGCTGCATCTGGAACGCACCAAGGGCATGGGCTTCGGCAATGCCGTCAACGATGCGGGGCAGACTGGTCAAATCGCCTGGGCTGTCCGGGTGACCAACGTGGCTTTCGGCCTGGACCGGGTCGAGGTCACCACGACCTGGCAGAACGACGGGGTCCAGGAAACGCTCATCATCGCCGATCTGATGTCCACGCGCTGACGGGGGAATGGGAATGAAAACGATGAAAGCAATTAAACAATGTGACCGCCGGGGAATGACCCTTTCGGAACTGATGATCGCCTTGGCGATTTTCGGCGTCATCATGACGGTTCTTTTCGGCTTCCTGACCGGCGCCCGCGACAGCTACAGCGACACCCGGGAACGGGCCCAGTATCAGCAGTCCATGCGGGCGGTCATGTCGCTGGTCTCGCGGGAAATCCGCTCCACCGGCTGTGACCCCAACGAAGTGGGCTTTGACTATTTCGCAGTCGCGGATGCCGGCCAGCTCCAGTGCCGGATGGACCTGAACGGGGATTCCGATTTCGTGGATGTCGGTCCGGATGAAAACATCTCCTACACGTTTGTCGCCGGAGACCTGATCCGCAACAACGGGACGGGCGACCAGGTGATTCTGCGCGGGGTTCAGGCCTTGAATTTCACCTATTTCGACGCCGCGGGAAACCCGTTGGCCACACTACCGCTATCGGCGACGGACCGGGCGCTGGTCCGTTTCGTAGGCATCGATATCCAGGGCCAGACCGACCGGGGAGAACCGGTGACCTACATCACCCGCATCGCCTTGCGCAACGGGTGATCCAATCATGTCTCAATGCAACGCAAGGACCGGGAGCAGACAATGAGCCAAACCGAAATGAAAACCACAGCCGGCGCCCCAGATCGCGAGGGTTTTGCCATGGTGACCACCCTGTTGATCGTGCTGGTCATCAGCGTGCTTGCGGTGGGCGTGGCGTGGATCGCGGGGTCGGAAAAGAAGACGACCTTCGCCGAGTCGGTCCATGTGCAGTCGATCTATTCGGCCGATGCCGGGGGCGAGGCGGCCATCAACTTCTTGCGGATGTCCGATATTCCTCCCCTGCGCATCGACACCGGCACGGGCCTGGTGCGGAGCCAGGCCGTCACGAACCTGCAGGGCTCCCAGACCTTCGATTACCGGGCGTTTTTCGTCATCAGGCGGGCCAGGCCCGGCTGGGGAGAAGATTATCTGGACTACGATTATCGCATTGCTTCCCACGGCAACGCCTCCCGTCTGGGGGAAAGCGGTGTGGAACTCGTGGTCAGTCGACTCTACAAAGAGGGCTATTAGTTAGATTCGGGGGATAATACGGCGAACCGAATTTCCGGCACGCCGATGAGGCAGGAGAGAAAGATCATGCTGATTCATAGAAACCAAAAACTCTGGACCGTGGCAGTGGCGCTGCTGATGGGTGTGTCTTTGGCCGCCCTGACCGCGCCGACCGATGCCGCCGCCCAGGATGTCTGTGAGGTCCCCCTGTTCGTCAAACAGAACAGCGGTGGAGCCAACCTCATGATCCTGGCGGACAACTCGTTCTCCATGAACACGGTGATCTACCATTTCGGCTACAACAAGGATGTTGTCTGGACCGGATTTTTCCAATCCGACGCCATCTATTTCGTGGCCAAGGATGGTTGGTACACGCCGGCTGATTTCAACAGCACCTGGCCCGTCGACATCGCCAATCCGCCCCCCAGCATCTTCCTGGTCAATTCGGATAACGGTGAAGACGGCCGCTACGAGGGCAATTACCTGAATTGGCTGTATTACAACGCCACCGTGGACCAGCTCAGTTTCGTGCCCAACGTGACCCGGGTCCAGGTCCTCAAGATGGTCCTGAACAACATCATCGCCCGGTCCGCCCGGCTGAACATGGGTATCTGTGTTTTCCAGAAGAACGACACCGGCGGTAACCTGGTCGGCCCCATCGGCAAGAGCCACACCGCCCTGCAGTCCATCATCGCCGGTATCACAGCCAACGCCCTGACCCCGACGGGTGAATCCCTGGAAACGATCCTGGATTATTTCGGCGACAAGGTGCAGTCGCCCATCACGAGCGAGTGCCAGTACAACTTCATCCTTCTGGTCACCGACGGACTGCCGACCGTGGACCAGGGCGTCAGCCCCTACCTGTGGGACGCGGACGGGGACGGCAACGACCCCGGTGACTGCACAAGCATCGGCTCTCCTTACGACAACTCCATGGGTTGCAGCGATCACATGGACGATGTGGCCTGGTGGATGGCCAACGAGGACATCTACGCCGGCATGGACGGCGTGCAGAACGTCTATACCTACGTGGTCGGCTATCACGCGGACGCTCCCCTTCTGGAGGAGACCGCCATCAACGGCCAGGGCCTGTACTTCGAGGCCAAGAACGCCGTGGAACTGTTCCTCAGCATCGAGTACGCGCTGCAGGATATCCTGCGCCGCATTTCCGCCGGTTCGGCCGTGGCGGTGGTTTCCACCGAGCGCGGCACCGACGACCGCCTGTATCGGGGCAAATTCATGCCCATCGATTGGGCCGGTTATCTCGAGTGCTACGCGCTGCCCTACCAGCAGGATGACCAGCCCCTGTGGGAAGCCGGAAACCTCCTGCGCATGCGCAACAAAGCCGACCGTATGTTGTTCACGGCCATTGAAGACCATACGTATAAATTCGAAACAGGGAACGCTTCCGTCCTGCGGGACGAAATGGGCGCGGTGGATGACGACGAGGCCGCCAGGCTGATCCACTGGGGTCGGGGCAACTACGTCCCCGGCTACCGCTACAGTCAGGATTGGGTCCTGGGTGACATCATCCACTCCACTCCGGTTGTTGTCGGGCCGCCTTCCCAGTTCGCCATGGAACAAAGCTACGAGGATTTCCGCAAGGCCAACGAACACCGTCGCAAGATGGTTTACGTGGGGGCCAACGACGGCATGCTCCACGGTTTCGACGCGGAAACCGGGCATGAAAGCTGGGGCTTCGTGCCGCAGTTCGCGCTGCCCAAGTTCGCCGCCATGGCCGATTCCGCCTACTGCCACAACTACACCTGCGACCAGACGGTGACCGTGAAGGACGTCATGATCGACGGTGTCTGGAAAACCGTTTTGATTACCGGTGGTGGCGCGGGTAGCGCCAGCATCTTCGCCCTGGACGTCACCAACCCGGATTTGCCCAACGTCCTGTGGCAGGCGGATCTTCCCAACGGCAAGAAGGACCACTCCCAGGTGGAAGTGGTTACCGTCAACGGGAGGCCGGTTGCCCTGGTGGGCAGCGGTCTGGATACGGTGGACATGGCGTCCTATCTGTACGCCTACGACATTTCCTCCGGCAACCTGCTGGGTTCGGCCCTGTTGAGCCAGGACTTCGCGGCCCTGCGCAACAAGACCTCCCGGCCTGCCGTGGTGGACATCAATCTGGACGGACAGACCGATCTCGTCTACGTGGCGGATATGCTGGGCAGCGTGTACCGCGTCGCCCTGCAGGGAAGCGCGAAGCCCTCGGGCTGGTCGGTCAGCAAACTGTATGAAGGGACCCAGGAAATCCAGGCGGATCCGATTGCGGCCTACGGGCCCAACGGCGCGATCTACGTCTACTTCGGGACCGGTGCCTACATCGAGGACCCGGACATGAGCAGCCTGGGACAGAACTCGTTCCTGTGCGTGTTCGATCACCACGACGGTTCCACCGCCACCATGGCCAGCATGGCCGACCAGACCTCGGGCATCACCAGTATCGGTGCCAGCCACGGCTGGTATGTCAACCTGTGGAACGATCCCGCCGAGAGAGTCACCAAGCAGGCCGTGGTCGTGGCCGAAACGGTGATCTTCTCATCGTTCGCTCCGTCGGACGATCCCTGCGTGGCCGGGGGTGTTTCGTGGCTGTACCAGATGAAGTACGAAAACGGCGGCATTCCCGACGTGGACTACATGGTCAACGAGGAAGACCGTTCCGTGTCCCTGGGTGAAGGTATCGCCTCGTACCCCGTGGTCGATCTTTCCGAAGGAAACGCGGTGGTCCAGTCGAGTAACGCGGACATCAACGTCGAGCCGATCGCGGCCATCATCCAGCCCCTGCGCGTCCGTTCGTGGCAGGAGAATTTCGACCATGTTGCGCAGCCGCCCGCTGATGCCACCGCCGGTGGTCCGCAATAAATCCCGGTAGCGGGAACCGATACAGGAGGAATTGGAAAAATGAAGAACTTCAAGCTGGCGATGATCTGTCTGGCGTTGGCGGCGACCGTCATGGCCGTGACCGACGCCGAAGCGGGGCGAAAGAAAAAGCCCGCCAAGGGGGCTCGGACCGAAAAACCCGAGGAAATGAAGAAGCCCCGCCGCTTCGACAACTACCCGACCATGGAATTCAGGGGCGGCATACTGACCAGGGACGCACATACGGGCTGGAAGATCGGGGATATGCCCCTGCATCTGAACAGCGAATGCGTGATCACCATGGACGGCTCCGAAGTAGGAATGCTGGTCGAGGGCCGCGAGGCGGTCATCATGGGTGCCCGGATGGGTGAGGCGATCAGCGCCTATTCGATCCATGTTTCCCAGCCGGAATACAAGAACATCGGCAAGTCCATGTCGGACGAACCCAAGGAAAGAGGCCCGAACCCGAACGTCGGCAAGATCCTCAAACGGGCTGAATAACAGCCCTGGCAAACATGAAAAAACGCCGGACCCAAACAGGGCCCGGCGTTTTTTTCCCTGCGGGCTGTCTAGAACTTCCAGTTGACGATGGGGAAGAACTTCAGTTTTTCCTTGTTCTTGATGATGTTGACGATACCGATCTGCAGACCGCTGTTCATGGTCTGGGTGATGTTCACGAATCCCAGCTGGAAGCCGCTGAACTCGTCGGCCGTGTTCCACCAGCCCCACTGGAAACCTTTTGATCCCACACCGGCCGAGTTGTAGAGACCGCTCTGGAAACCGGTGAATCCGCCCCGGGTGATGGAGATGAAGCTGTTCTGCCAGCCGGTGAACCCGCCGTCGGTGATGCCGACCAGGGCCCACTGCAGTCCGGTGACACTGCCCTTGTTGACGCCGACCAGGCTGATGTCCAGGCCCGTCAGGTCGGTGTTCACGCCGTAGATCAGGCTGAACCGGAAAGCCTTGACCGCCTGGTCTTCACCGACGATCTGGATGGGGTTGAACAGGGAAAGATTGACGGGTCCGTCGGCCATGGCGGCCGAAGGCAGGATCGATCCAAGGGCCAGGACAATTGTGGCCACTGCGAGGATTTTCTTCATGGGGAATCCCTCCTGGAAAAAAACCGGTTACAAATACCAACTTCAGCCGGGAAACTATCACCGGTCCGGATTTTCTTCAAGGATCAGTTTCAGGCGCCGGACCTGTTCCTTCTGCCCCTCGGTCAAGCCGTGCAGGGCCCCGGCCCGGTCCAGGGCGGCGGCGGCCGCGGCGGGGTTGCCGGCCTGGAAGTTGGCCAGGGCCAGGTTGAACCAGCCGTTCACGTAAAAGGGATAATCACCGGTCAGGTCGGACAGGATATCGACCGCCAGTTCGGTCCGCCCGCTTTCCGCGTAGAGCGAGGCCAGGTTCGACCGCACCCGGAAATTGCCCGGGCTTCGCTGGTGGGCCTTTTCCATGAGGTCCAGGGCCCGCCCCTTGCGCCCCTGGAGATTCATGACCAGACCGCCGCGCAGATAGGGATAGGCCCAGCCCGGGTCCAGGAACGACGCCCGTTCGTAGGCGGCCAGCGCCTCGTTGTACTTTTTCATCTGTTCGTAGTTGCGGCCGATGCGGTAGGGAATCAGGCGGCTGGCCGGTTGCCGGGCCTGCGCCAGCTCGAGAGCGGCCAGCGCCTCGTCGTGGGCCCCGAGATCTTCCAGATACAGGGACAGATGAAACGGCGTGTCGGCCAGGCCGGGCCGCACCTCTTCCGCCTGTCGGCCCTTGGCCATGGTCAGGTCCAGGTCGCCGCGCTTGCCGGCCCGCGAAGCCTCGTGCAGATGGACCTGCCAGTGGACCTCGGCCTGGTCGAGGGCGGCCCAGCGGGGCAACAGGGCAACCGTCAGAAGAATGGCCACAGGCAGCCAGACCCATCGCCGCGCCCTTCCCCGGAACACCGCCACCAGAAAAACCGCCGCGTTGACGGCCAGCAAAGGAGCGACGGGCTGCCGGTAGCGCGAGGTCGGGAAAAACGGCAGCAGGCTCAGGAAGTAGGAACCGACCAGGATGATCATGATCCAGCGGGCGGTGCGCGGCAGGAACCGGAATCCCAGCAGCCCCAGGGCGGACAGCAGCACGAACGGAACCGGCAGTACCCACAACGCCGAAAATTGCGTCTTCCAGTAGTCGTAGCTGACGATCTGCGGCAGCTCGTAGCCGTTCCAGAAACGATAGGCCTTGCGTCCGTAGTGCAGGGGCATGGCGCCCAGGTTGTCGCGGAACCCGTGCCAGGCCCGGCGGGTGAGGATGCGCGAGACCTCGGATCCCTTGAGGTCGCGGCCCAGCTCGCGTTCGAGGGTTGTTTCCATGGAGGGATCGAATTCGGCCTGCGCCTCTTCCATCACCGGGGCGAAGATTCCCTTGTAGTCGTGCTGCTGGCCGATCAAAAGATTCACGCCGCCGTTGCTGGTCAAAAGGACAAAATCATCGGCGACGATCAGGTTGCGCAGGGTTGCCGGCGCCAGCATCAACGCGCCGCCAAGGACGAGGGCGGCCAGGTTTTTCCAACGGACCGGCCGCGCCAGGGGCGCCTTCCACAGCAGAAGCGGAAGCCCCGCCAGCAACAGCAGAACGTTGCCCCGGGCAAGTCCGGTCAGTCCGGTCATCAGGCCGAGTACCAGCCAGTTGCCGATGGTGGGTTTGCCGGCCGCGCGAATAGCAAGCAACCCGGTCAACAGGAACAGGGTTGTGACCAGGGTGGCCATCAGCAGGTTGCCGGCGTAGAAAACGGGCGCCCCGTAAAAGGCGAACAAGGCCGTACCCAGCAGGGCGGTGCCCCCGGCGTCGTCCGGAAGCAGCTTGCGGGTGAACCGGAACACCAGCCAGACGTTCAACAACGACATGCCCAGCTGAATGGTCAGCGCCTCGGGGCCGCCCACACCGAAGACCAGGTAGACAAGGGCCAGAAAGTGGGGGTACAGCGGCCCCATCCAGTAGGTTTCGTTCCAGCCCCAGTCGCCGGCCACCAGGCGCGTGGCCCAGTCATGGTAGGTTTCGCTGTCCAGCAGGGGGATTTCGCCCAGGTCGGTGCCGCGCAGCTGGAAGAAGAAGAACATCCGCACCGCGGCGGAAAAAAGCAGCAGGGACAACAGAAGGTGGTTGCGGGTGCGCGCTTCCACGATCGGTCAGTCGCCGTCGATCAGCGACCGGGACAGGCGCAACAGGATGAACTCGCTGTCGTCGGGGGTATCGGGCGGTCGTCGTCCGGTGCTCAGCGGGAAATTGTTGTCGTTGGCCACCAGCAGGGTGCGGTCGTCGATCACGGCCAGACTTTCCGGTGTGACATAGGGGAAGGAATAGTCTTCGCCCAGGCCCACGGCGCCGTTTTCGGACCGGGTCAGGTCCTGGGAATCCCGGATGTCCATCAGGTCGCAGACCAGGGTCTTGTTCAGGTTGCCGTCCTGGTCGAGATCCTCCAGGTCGATGCGATAGATCCGCTTGATTTCCGCGGTCAACCCTTCGCCCGGGTCGCGCTCGAGAACCAGGAACACCTGGTCGGTGACGGCCTCCAACGAAGCCAGACTGATGTCCTGACGATCGGCCCGGTAGAGCCAGAAAGCGCCGGAAAAACCGTGGCGCGCGGGATCGAATTCCAGAATGACACGCCGGGTGCGCTCGCTGTCGTCGCTCATGGGTTTTTCGACCGCGGCGTAGATCTTGTCGCCGGACGCATTGCGCGCCAGGCCCTCGATGCCGCCGCTGCGCGGAAGATTGGCCAGATCGAGCCGCATTTTCTCATTGCGCAGGAAGCGCAGGTCCGGGTGATCGGGGGTGCGCAACACGGGCGAACCGCGGGAAAAAGGGCGCAAAGGGGGGACGACGGGAATCGGCAAAGGCTTTTCGAGGATGACCCCGTCGGGTCCGACGTGCAACATGGAGGGGCCGAATTCCTCGCCCACCCAGAACGAGCCGTCGTTCATGCGCACGAAGGACTCGGGATCGAAATCGGCCCCGGTCAAAGGCCTGCTGACGCTGTCACCCAGGGTGATGGCAAAGGGAATTATCCTGGCGGGATCGGACCAGTAGACGAACTCCGACACCTCGACGGGTCCGCCCTCGGTCGGGGGATCATCCAGATCCAGATGCAGGTGGAACCAGCCCAGGGGATAGTCGGGGCTGTTGGCCATGGAGCCGAAGCCGTTGTCCTGCAGGGCTACGTACCGCCCGCCGTCACGGGGGATGAGCGAACTGATTCCCTGCACCGGCATATCGCCGAAAGGCAGCTGGCGGCCGTTGATTTCCGGATCCATGGCGATGCCGACCGGCGGGCTTCCGGGCAGGAAGGTGTCGGCGGGCAAAACGGCCCGGCCGATCAGGACGGCGAGCTTTCCGGAGCTTTTTTCGGACTTGGGTACACAGGCGGACAGGCCCAGCGCCAGGGCGACTATGGTCAAGCCGACCGCGGTCAGGCCGAAAATGCGCGATCTTCCAGTCAGCATGAACTCCCCTGGGGGTTGGTCGGCCAGGATTGATTATGGGGGACTGGCAACAATGCGGTATTGTATCACAGGCCCATAAAATGACACACGGGAGAGGTTTTGGAAAAACTTCCGGAAATCTACCTCAGCGAACGGGACGATTGGCGGGACTGGTTGGCCGAAAACAACGCCGACAGCTCCGGAGTCTGGTTGATCTACTACAAGAAGCACACGGGGATCGCGCGAATCGCCTACGAGGACGCGGTCGAAGAGGCCCTGTGTTTCGGTTGGATCGACAGCACGGTGCGCCGTCTGGACAACCAGCGGTTCGCCCAGAAATTCGTGCCGCGCAGGTTGCGCAGCAACTGGTCGGGCCACAACCGGCGGCGGGCGGAAAATCTCATCGCCGCGGGATTGATGGCGGCCCCGGGAATGGAAAAAATCGAAGCCGCTCGCCGGAACGGCGAATGGGACAAGGCGCTGGAGGACAGGATGGATCGGCCGACGCCGCCCGAACTGGAAACTGTTTTGGCCGCAGACCCCAAGGCGGCGGCGGAATTCGACCGCCTGACCCCCACGCAGCGCAAATATTTCATCCACTGGATCAGCGAAGCCAAGAAACCGGAAACGCGGGAACGGAGAGCGGACAAGGCGAGGGCCATGCTGCGGGAGGGGAAACGGCCCGGGATGTGAGGGCCAAAAATGACACACGAACCGGGTAACAGCCCTTATAATGAAGACCATTGCCATCAATCCGAATTTTCCAGGGGACATCAGGACATTGAAACATCATCCCTTCAAAAAAAACGGTTCACCTTTTCTGGCTGCCGGGCTCCTGCTGACGCTTCTGTTGCTGGGTTCCTGTGACAATGAAACACCCACCATGTGCCCGACCGATGGGGTCGGCATTCTCGAAGGCTATCTGAAGGTTGCGGGCCAGGGAGTTTCCGCAACCATCGGTGCCCGTGCCCTGGAAGGACCCGACCCTGGGTCAATTTTCCGCAGGACCGTTTCCGATTCGACCGGCTGGTACCGCCTGGAGCTGCCGACGGGACTTTATCAACTGGAGATAAATCCCGGCCTTTTCGGCAGAACCTCTCGCGAGCCATACGACACGATAAGAGTGCTGCCCAGGGTTTTCCGTTTTGATATCGAACGCGGCCGGGCCGAGGTTCGCATTCAATTCCCCGAAGACCAGGATGGGGTCAGGTTCCACTTTCAGCTCTGGCGTGAAACCTATTTAATAATGAACCAGTCCGACAGGGTCGAGGGAGGGCAACTGGTTTTCGAGTATCCGATCCTGGAGCCCGGCGCCTATACCATGGAACTTAGCGGCGGAGACCTGATCGACGGGTACTACCTGCCGGGCTTCACGGAATCTTCGGACGCGGACATTATCGAAGTCGATATCGCAAGCACATCGGTATACGAGGCTGATTTCAGTGACTCATACGCGTCCATCAGCGGGAGTGTTACCGGCAGTTGGCAGGAATCGGGAGTATCGGGGAGACCCATCGTGGAAGCTGTTTCCACCGGTTTGAGGTGGAGCGGTTACACGAGGTGTGCCATTGAAGGCACGTTTACAATGGGATTCCTGGTTCCCCAGGCGGTCATCCTCCGATCGGAGAACAGCGGGGTGTCCCAATGGATCGGGGGCGAAACCTCCGATACCGCCCGGGTATTCGATCTCCAGCCCGGCGACCGGATTGCGGGAGTGGAGGTGATCGAATCCGGAATCAAGGTTCTTCTCGATGGTCCGGGTGACCTTGTCTCGCACCATCCGGAGATCACCGTTCGGTCGGCGTCCGGCGAGGAATTTCATCCCCGGGGATTCGGGAATAATCCGTTTGCGGTCACCAATCTGCGGCCGGGACGCTATTTCCTGTTTGTGGACGGTTATTGTGGCGACGAGATCTGGGCCCACCAGTGGTACGGCGGGTCGGAGACGTTCGCGGGCGCCACCCCCATCGACCTGGCCGAGGGAGAGCTTGGCCGGATTGTGATGACTCTCGAACGGGGCGGCCGCATCGAAGGCAATCTTTTGCGGTCCGACGGAACCCGGCCGCTCACGATCCGGTTCGGCCTGTTTGATCCGACCGGCGAACCGGCCTGTTCCGGATGGGGCCAGTGGAGAGAGTTCGACGAAGGCCGCTTCGAGTTCCAGGGCCTTGCCGATGGCGACCATTATCTGGGTGTGCAGACCTGGGGCGATGATATCTGGTGGTATCCCGGAACCGGGGAATTCACCGAAGCCGTTCCGTTGACCATCGAAAACCATGCGGACCTGGCCGACGTCGATTGGGTGCTGCCATGATGGGGTTCAAGAGCGCACCAGGGGCGCCACCGCTGATCCGGGGAACCCTGTTCCTGTTGTTGGGCGCGGCATTCATCATGAGTGGTCAGGGCTGTGACGAACCGGTCGACCTGTGTGACCCTCAGGTTCCAGGGGGCCGGATCCAGGGCCGGGTCCTTTCGGGCGGCCTGCCTCTGGATGCGTACGTTACGGCCGAGCTCATGGACGAGGAACATCCGAATTTCGGAAAGTTCCGGGCCGAACCGGACGAAACGGGACTCTATTCCCTCGATCTTCCTTTCGGTCGTTACATCTTCACCCTCCGTACTGAAGGGGGCCGCTATGACTATACGGCCTCCGGGATAAGCTACGGCCAGTTTCCTCCCGACACGGTATCGGTGCGTTCCGGAATCCGCACCCCGGACATCAATTTCGTCCTGGGAGGAGTGGCGATCGGTCTTGACGTTCCCGACTACCTGAACGACCAATACGGCCAGGTGATTCTTCACCGGCAGGATGATTACGATGGGGGAACTTGGGGACTGGTGACCACGGGCCGCGCGGAAATCGAGACCGGCAGATTCGAGGTGGATATCGCGGGCGTCCTTCCTGGAGATTACCAGGTCGAGGTTATATTGGGGTGCCTGAGATCCTATTGCGGGGACATCAACGGCGGCGAACGCTTCTGGCTGCCGGCCACCCATGACCAGGCCGAGTCGCCGTTGTATACGGTCGCCCCCGATTCGATTTTGTCGCTCGACGAAAACATGCTCCAGGAACCCGCACGGATTGAAGGAAGGGTGTCGGGAGCCTGGCTGGACATGGGGATCGAACGGGAGCCGGTCGTATCGATCGTAACCGAGGACTCCCTTCTGGTCCTGAAGAGTTTCCATACGGACGAGGATGGGTTTTTTACGGCCGATTTCCTGGTGCCCGGACCGGTAAAAATATTGGTTTCCCAATTGGGAATAGACTACTGGATCGGGGGGCCGGATTTCGAGAGCGCCACGGTTTTCATGCTGGAATCAGGCCACACGATCACGGAAATCGAGCATGACCAATGTGGAATCCATCTGGTGGTGGACGAAACAGGGCTTTCTTATTACAACGGATTCATTGAAATCTTCAACCCGGCAAATATATCCCAGGGGGTATTGGAATCCTCCTGGGGAAATACCGGCCGACACATCGGCATTCCCAACCTTTGGCCCGGCGAATTCCTGGTTCAGGTGAGTCCTGTTTCGTGGTCGAGGGGCATCACGGAATGGAGACCCCAGTGGTTCGACCGGGCGGCTACCGTCGACCTGGCCCAACCGATCCAGCTGACCACAGGTGGACAAGTGGCGCGCCTGGACCTGGTGATGGAGGCGGGGGGAAAGATCTCGGGCCGGGTGGTGTCCGCAGACGGCCCGCTGGACTATTATGGGATCCAGCTCTATCCGGTCGACGATGAAGACCCCTGGGCGGACAGGTTCTTTGGGGACGATACGTACCATCTAACGGGTCTGCCCGACGGCGATTATGTCATCGCGGCCAGATCGGGCATGATCGTCTCCCCGCTGGAAGGAATCCTCTGGTATCCCGGAACCTATGACCGGGCCGAGGCGCAGGTCATCGAAATCAGGGATGCTTCGGTGGTGGAAGGTGTGGACATCATCATTCCCCAATAGGGGCAAGGGGGCAGTCGTGAAATACCTGATCATTCTGGCGGTTTTATTGGCCGTCATCCCCGGACCCGACCCGGCAAAAGCCGGATCGGGAGCCGGCGGGATTGTTTTCTCCTTCAACACATCGGCCCGGTACGAGGGCATGGGCAGTGCCGGCGTGGGCGCGCCCTGGGGCGGCGCCACCAACCACTGGGCCAACCCGGCCCAGCTGGCCTACCGCCGGGGGCTCCAGCTCGAGTGGTTCAGGTCGGAATTGGCGGCGGGTCTTGCTGATGACATCGTTCTGGAAAACCAGGAGTTTATTCTGGGAGTGGGAGGGGTCACCGTTCTCTGGGGCCGGACTCCGGCGAGCGGGCGCTACCTGGACATGGGATCCCAAACCGCCACCGACGAGAACGGGCAACCGGTGGGCACTTTCCATTCCTACATGAAATCGGAATCCTACGGTTTGGCCGTGGACGTGGTTCAGGTGTTCGATTATTTCCAGTCCGGTTCGGAGGATCCCCTGAACCTGTCCCGTTACGGATCCCTTTCCTTCGGTTACGTCAATAAGGACTTCGAAGACAAGCTTTCGGGCGACAGTATTATCCAGGACCCGCAGGGCGCCAGCACGGGTCAGGCGAACACCCACGATTTCGGCTGGGTGGTCCGGGTGACGCCGGTGAATACGCTGGATACCGAAGATGCCATCGGCTTTCTCCTGGGCGTGGCCTACGGATCATCCCTTCTCAACGGCGGCGACGAGGTCATCGTCCATGCCGATGCCGACCAGTCCGATCCCTTGCCGCGGGCCCATGTCAACGGCTGGTCCCTGCACGGGGAAATCGCTGTCGGCCGGCAGAATTGGCGGAAAAACACCTCGACAATCCTGGACAAACTCTATGACACCTTCAATCCCTTCCTGAGTCTGACCATTGCCGGCCAGACAAGCGTGCCGGGTTATGTTTGGGACAGGGATACCGGGGAATACATCTACAAAAAGGACACGTCCGGAGTTCAGGACGAAATCGGCAACGGCTGGGAGCTTGGCCTGGGCAACATTTTCTACCTGCGGCGCGGTCATGTTGAGGTAATTTACGCTGATATCGATGAAGACACCGAGGGCTGGGGGATAAACGCCCAGGTGGGCGACATGTTCGGCTTCCGCTACGACAAGGCGACGGTTCCCCAAGCCAGCGGCCTACCCACGGTGGACAGGGAAACGTGGTTGGTCTGGATGAATCCCCTGGCATTCTGTGCGGACTAGGCGCAGGTGAGGGTTGCTCGAAGTCTAGTAATACAGCGCCTTGATCCCGCTCCAACTGGCCTCTGAAACCGGCACCTGACCCTCGTCGATGATGGTGTCGATCATGCCGGTGATGGCGGTCAAATCAAACCCGATCGACCCGTATCGGATGGTCATGGTCCGGTCCAGCACCGCGTTGTAGGGCAGCCCGCCGGCCTGGGGGAACAGCTCGAACAGGGTCCAGTCGGGCGCCAGCAGGATGGGATAGGTCACCCCTTGCGACGCGGCCCAACCCTGGACCAGGGGCTGCAGTTCCATGATGTCCACCGCGAGCACCGTCACGTTGTCGGCCCCGTAGACCTGCCAGATATCATTCTCCAGATGACCAGCCTCTTCGTTGCACCCCGGGCACCAGGTGGTGAAAAAATTCAGCACGATGATGTCGCCCAGGTGGTCGTAAAGGGAGCCGTCGCCTTCGACCAGGGCGGGCAGGGTGAAGTCTTCGGCGGTGTCGCCCAGTTCGTAGGCCGAACAGGCGGTCGAAACCACGGCCAGGGCGAGAACAAGCGGAAGGGACGAACGACCCATGGAACAACTCCCCGATTGATCGCGAAAATGATCGGATTGAGGCCTTGTTCCGAGTATATGAAGGTTCGGAGCAACTGCCAGGGGCCGGGATTTGCGGTAGAATGCGGGCAGCTCGAAAAAACCATGAAGAATTTTCCGCTCCACGCGTCTACCCGGGTGAGAGTTGGCTGATCACAAGCCGGAGGAAAGGACGCCGCGAAGATGACGATGTCCCGACCAACATCAACCGATCTGGCCTTTCGCGGGCTGGTCGACCGATACCTGGAGCGGGTCTATCGTTATCTGCGCAATCTCACCCGCGACGAAGATTCGGCCAGGGAATTGGCTCACGAGACATTCCTGAATCTTCGCCGCCGTCTCGAGACGGGTGAAACCCCTTCCGAAGCCTACGTGTTCACCGCCGCGCGCAACGCGGCGCTTTCGGCCTGGCGCCGCCGGCAGAACGACAACCGCAAGCACGAGCTGGCGTCGGTCGAACGGCCGGCCGGCAACCCGGCGAACTCGCCGACCTTCGAAACCGAACGCAAGGAGTTGCGCACGGCCCTGGAGGACGCTCTGGGAACCCTGCCCGAGGAGCAACGCTCGGTCTTCCTGCTTTCGGAAATCGAGGGACTGAAATACGGGGAGATCGCCGAGGCGATGGGAATTCCCGCAGGAACGGTGGCCTCGCGCAAGCACCAGGCCGGACGGGCCCTGCGCGAAGAACTGGAAAGGATGGGTCATGCGTTGCCCTGAGTTTCGCGAAGTCATGCGGTCGTTTCTGGACGGCGAGGTGGACGAAGAGACACGCAAAACGGCCGTGTTTCATCTGGCCGAATGTGCCGACTGCGCCGCCCGGATTGAAGACAAACATTTCTGGGACGACGCCATCCGCACGCACCTGGACCACGAACTGCCCGCCGGACTGCGCGAAGACATCCTGGGCGATCTGGACCATCTGAGCGGACGCGACCAATGGCGCGTGGTCTGGTGGGTCATCCGGCGGGACCTTTCTAGGCCCAGGCAGTTGCTGCAAACCGCCGCGGTGGCCGCGGTGTTAATCCTGGCCGTGACCTACCTGCCGGTCTTCCGTTCGAACGATGAACACAACGGGGCTTTCGAGCACGCGGGTCCCATCGTTCAGGTCGGTGAAGAGACGGCGAGGCAACCTGGAGAACCCGAACCCACCGCCCGGCTCACGCTGTCCGGGCGTATGATATAAGGAGGCGAAGTCATGTTCCATCGCACCCTGATTTCCTGCCTGGCGATCGTGCTGGTCGCCGGCGCGGCCGGCGCGGCCGAACCCGTCGAGGTCCTGCTCAAGGGACACGACGAATCACTGACCGGATACTTGCGCCAGATCAGCGACGCCCGGTTCCTGCTGCAGGGCGACAACGTCTATCATGAATTCCCGGGCAACCAGATCGTCACGGTCGACGGTTCGGACGATATCCCGCAGTCGGTCCGGGGCAACGGCCGGCTCATTTTCTCCAGCTTCTACGAAAAAATCCTGCCCGGCGGCGACGTCGAGGTCTGGTCCCACAACCAGGTCACGAACGACGGCGTACAGGTCCTGACGGGCACCGACTGGGGCGCGGCCGCCTGGGAAGAGGAGCAGATCCGCACCATGGAGGTCTATGACAGCTTCAACCACAAGTTGCCGATGATGATCGTTCCACGCGGCGACGGAGGCTTCACGGTGAAGGTGGACTTCATTGTTCCGGTGGCGCCGCGGGAGTCGCTGGGTCTGACCCTGAAGACGATCCGCAAGGGCCAGGCGCGTCGCACCGGCGACACCTGGAGCTACACCTTCAACATCGATTTCAACGAAGACCGGTACATGACCCGGAAAATCGAACTGCCCGCGGGGGCGGAGATCGAAAAGACCTACGCCTGGTGCCGGAAGTTCGATATCGAAGGGCGGACGATCCTGATTTCGCAACGGTACTATCCCGCCCGGACCGCCGATCCGCTGACCGTGGTCTACAAGCTTCCCTGAAATTCGCCGCTGCCGAGGGCCCCCCGGGGGGCCCTCAACGCAGCAGTGTCAGCTTGCTGATGGCGGAAAACCCGCCGGCCCGAATTCTCGCCAGGTAAAGACCCGAAGGCAGGGCGCGGCCGGTGTCGTCGTTGCCATCCCATACCGCCAGCCCCGCCCCTTTTTCATGCTTTTGACCGGTGATCAACCGCCTGACCAGGCGGCCCCGGGCGTCGTGTATGTCCAGGCTCACGCGCCCCGTTGCCGGCAATTCAAAATGGATTTCGGTCCGCGGGTTGAAGGGATTGGGCCGGGCCTCCAGCCTCAGGTTGTTCGCGGCGCCGGGCAGATCTTCCACCGGCGCGGGATTCAACAGCAGTTCGTCGATGACCGCGGTCATCGCTTCGGGATCGTATTCGGTGCCGAAGTAGGCCACGCGCCCGCCCTGGTCGATCACGTAATCCAGCGGGAAGGGCGAAGTGGCGCCGGTCTGCCGGTACAGGTTGTAGGTCGCCTGCGTGTCCAGAAGGATGGGAAAGCTGACCTGGAACGCATCCAGGAAAATTTGCAGATCGGGGTCCGAGCTGCCCTGATCGTAAAGGCCCAGCACGGCCACATCGGTCTCGCTGTACTGCTGCCTGATCGCCGACTCGAGGTCCGAAAACTCCGGACCGCAAACAGGTCACCAGTTTGCGAAAAACGCCATGACCACCACCCTGCCGTAGTAGCTGGACAGCTTTTGCCGGGCGCCGTCGGTGTCGAAGTGGATGAATTCCGGGGCGACCTCGCCCAAGGCCAAAAGGGACGGACTGTCGTCGGCCTGGACTGGGAACGTGATTGATGATTCGTCGGTGTCGTCGGAAGTGATCTTGATGAAGGTGGCGTCGTAACCGGCCACCGGGTGGCTGAACCGGAGTCCCACATCGACGGTCCCGCCGACCGGAATGGCGAAGGGGCCGGGGTCCAGGACCGTGAAGTTGGCGCCGAAATCCTCGATCAGGGAAATGTTGACCGGCCCGCCACCCGTATTGCCGATGGTAAATGTTGTGTCGACCGTGGCCCCGACGGGCACGTTGCCGAAGTTGATCGATTCGACGGTCACCTGGATGTCGCCAAGGGTGGTGGGTCCGGGGCGATAGAGACGGAACCGCGACCAGTCGGCCACCGCCACCAGGCCCAGCCGCGCGTCGAGTCCCATGGCGCGCACGGGCGTGTCTTCGCCCCCGGCGGGAACCGGCAGGGCGGGGTTGCTGATGTCGAATGCCTCCACATCGTCCCAATCGGCGACGTAGACGATGTTCCCTGCGATTGCCGCGGTGATGGCCAGTCCCGATGTGTTGATCGAGCTGACGAGTACCGGGGCAGTGGGGGTGGCAAGATCGAAGATGTCGATGCCCGCGCTGCCGCTGCAGACCACGGCGGTCGATCCTTTCACGACCACGTCAACGGCCGATCCAGAGGTGGGGAAACTGTTCAGATGCACCGGCTGTCCGGGGCTGGACACGTCTATCACGGCCAGGCCGCCGGCACCATCGGCCACGTAGGCGTATGATCCGTCCAGGGCCACGTCCCACGAGTTGACCAAAGTGGTAACTTCAGCGTCGGAAACCGGCACCAGCGGATTGGCGATGTTGACGATCTCCAACCCCTGATCGTGGCGGCAGGCATATATATAGTCACCCTGCATCTCGGCGCCCTCGTACGACGTTCCCAACGTTCCGTGCAGGGACAGGAACAGGGGCGCCGACGGGACGCTCACGTCAATGATAGCCAGCCGATCTTCCCGCGCCCCGCCGCAGGCCAAGCCGCCGCTGACGGCGCCGCGGTAGTACCTGTTGTAGGGGTGCCCGGGTGGTTCGTAGCGCCCCACCTCGACCGGAAAGTCGGGATTGCTAATATCGAAGATGGCCAGACCGCCGACGCCGAACACGTAGGCGAAGTTTCCGGCCAATTCCACATCCTGGAGTTCGGCGAACCATGGTGGAGAGTATTGGCCGGCGTCTTCCAGTTGGTCGTCCTGGTCGATGGGGATTTGGGCCGCGCCCGGGTTTGAACCCAGGAAGGCGATTAGGCCGAGGATCAGAGCAAGGGAAAACCGGAAAGGTGTGCGGAACATGAAAGTCCTCCGCTTGGATACCGGAAAAATTTCGATTTGGGACCTGAATTGAGTATATGAAGGTTCAACGGGACGGCCAGGGGGTGGGTTGGTCGGGTGTTATCTCACGGTGATATCATTGAGTTTGCAGTGATAAAATGATATCATCATTAACGGTTGGGGTTGTAGTTGGTTGAATTATTGGATTTTATGGGGGGATTGGGGTTTACGCGGAACTGGATATCCGCAGGAAGGCCTGCAGGGATATTTGATAGTCTAGACCTGCATATTTCACGTTAGGCGGGCAAATGCTTTTAGTTACTTTTGGCACTCCAGCGGCTTAGATATGCTACACTTTTTAGTCGTCGAATACCCGAAGGGGGAACTCATGTCAGTTCGTATTCAACTCGTTATCTCAATAATAGCTCTCCTGTTGGCGCAATCGGCCGGGGCCGCTGAACTGTCCAATTCCAGCGCCCAGTTCGGGTTTGGTGTAATTTGGGTCACCGGAGGTAATGGCTGTAGTTGGGCATCAGATGAGACTCTCGACCCCATCTTTCAGGTCTCGAATGAGCTAGTTGGCGAATGCGGTTATCCCTGGGCGATAAACGCAAGCAGTTCGGGGCTTGAACTCGCCTATGACATTCCCGCCACACAGTATCCACCCACACTCATTAGACGTTATATTCAGTCTAGTTTGGGAACCTCGGTCGCATTTGAGCGTCGCCATCGAGTTTCCATCGCTACAAGTCTGATTGGCCAGTGGCGAAACCTGGAGTGCTCAGTTGTGGCTCGCGCTCAGGACGGAACCGAGAGTTCTTTCGTTGTTGCAAGCGAGGGTGAGCACATGGCCGACTGGGGTCTCGAACCAGGCGAGTATCAGTTTTTTTTAACCGCCGATGCAACTCAGGAACCGTTCGAATCAGTGGGCTCATTGTTAAGTGTTCATGGATTGCAGGCCAGTGTCCGTGTGACTTGGGAGGAGGATTCACCGTTGCCGGTCGAATACAGCCGGTGGGGAACAATTAAGGCGCTCTACAGGTAGCGACTGGGCCGCCTAACACTTATGAGGACTCCCCTTGTCAACAGGGTATTCCTGTCCGATTCCGGTACATCGTAACCGATTAATCAGCCATTACATGGAGCGCCCGCGCCC
>JBDLKA010000054.1:0-23642 GCA_039714075.1 Candidatus Krumholzibacteriota bacterium
TCGGGGATCGTCACCAGCGTGGAAACCGGGCCGGACGGACGCTTCCCGCCCCTGGGCCCCATCAGCGACCTGGCCGCCATGGTCGTGGCCACCGATTCCCCCGACACCCTGACCACTCCCGACGCCGAAGACAGCTTCTTCGATTTCACCACCGAACCGATTACCGCCGACACCTATGAAGGCGACATCACCATCACCCTCATCACCCGCTACACCTACGAACATTTTCCCGGCGGTTGGCTGGCCGAGTACTTCGTCGGGTGGGTGCAGCTCATGACCTATACCAGTTACGCTGATGGTGGATACAGACTGAGAAAATGGGACGACTACGACCTGCGGGTCTACATCCCCGAGGGAATGAACAACGATGGGGTGATCGATCTGGCCTCCGAATGCCGCGAGGCCTTGGAAATCTGGAACACGGCCCTGGGCATGACCATCTTCACCGAAACCGACGATCCCTCCGAGGCGAAGATCGAGGTCCAGTACGAGGAAATGGATCTGCACTACGGAAAGGTTACACTGGATATACCCGAGGGCCATTATTTCAACGGCTGGGTCATTCCCGAAAGGGCCCTGCTCAAGGTGAATCCCGTGGTCAACCATCTAAATGCCTCGAGCGTGATCCTGCACGAATTCGGCCACACGCTCTGCATGTACAGCCACAGCGGAAACCCCAACCATCTCATGAGCGTCGGGGGATCCTGCTGCCTGGGTCAGGATGAAATACGGCTCGTCATCACCATCATGAATCTGCCCCAGAACTGCTTGATGAGCAATTTCGAGAAGGCGATGCCCTGGCCCTGGCCTATGGGATCTCAGTAGGGCTGCCCGATCGCCTCGCAAAGGAACTTCACCAGCGAACCGCCCGCCTTGCACAGGCGGGCGAATTCGTCAAGGAAACCCGGGGACGTGACCTGCTTCTGGGTCAGCGATGAGTAGGCGGTGAAGTCCTTCATCTTCAGAATATCGATCAAAGGATGCTCCGGATCGTAACCCTTGGGCGGGCGTTTCAGGCTGTCGCCCGACACCTGAAAATCATCACGGAATTTCTTCCCGCCGACCGCTTTTTTCCACAACCCGGGGTCGGCGACCAGAGCGTCGCGGATCAATTTCAGGGTCGGGCTGTCCGGGCGCCACAAGCCAACTCCGACGAAACAGTTTCCCGGTTGCAGGTGCAGATAGAACCCCGGCGTGTGGGCGCTCTTGCCCGCCTCGTGCCGGAAGTGCAGACCCGTGTGATCCTTGTAGGGCCGCTTGTCCTTCGAGAACCTGATATCCCGATAGATCCGGAACAGCGAACCTCCGTTGGGCCGGGGATCGGCCTTGAAATGCGGACTGATCTTCACCAGCGGCGCCCCGAAGTCCACGATGAAACGCAGGGCGGGTTCCTTGAGATCGGACAGGTAGCGGTCCTTGTTGGCGGCGAACCAGTCGCGGTTGTTGTTGGCCTCCAGTTCGCGCATGAACTTGAACACCGCGGGAGTAAAATGGTCGGCGGCCTTTGGTAACGCGGACATGGCATCTCCAAGCTGGGGAAACGGGCAAATGATGTCGGGATATACTAGGAAAAATCGGGGCTAATCACCAGCCAATGCCTGGGTGGGAAATTTTCCCCAACATTTCCCTGGGGATGATTAAACCCAATTGGATCAAGGTACTTGACATTATTCAAACATATGTTTAATCTTCTTGTTTAAATCACTCGTTGTAAACAATCGATCAAATTCCGGGGAGAAACCCGTGACCGAGGACCGCCACACCACCAAGGAAAAGCTCCTGGACGCCGCCGAATGCCTTTTCGCGGAAAAAGGCTTCGAAAACGTATCCATCAGGGAGCTCGCCGCCGCCGCCGAAGTCAACGTGGCCGCGGTCAACTACCATTTCCAGGGCAAGGAGAACCTTTTTCACGAGGTGATCATGCGCCGTTTCGTGGCCCAGAGGGACCGGACCCTGGCTGCCCTGGACGGTCTGCTGAACGCGACCGGCGGTTCCCCCCGCCTGGACCAGGTGATCGAAACCCTGGTCCGCCAGTACCTGGAGGGCTCCCTGGCCGGTCCCGGCAGCGCCAGTTTCCTGTCGCTGATGGCCCGGCAGATGCAGACCGGACACTCCCGGATGGCCGGACCCTTCTTCCGGGAAATGGTCGCCCCCGTTTTCGGCGCTTTTTCCCGGGCCATACGCACGGCGCGACCCGGCCTCGAGGACGACCAGGTGACCTGGTGCATCTCCAGCATCGTGGGACAGATTCACCATCTCATCCTGCGCTGGAAGAAACGGGAGGATCTCGAATCAGATCCCGACTCGCTGCAGATCATGTTCCGGGCCTTCCCGCCCCTCAAACTCAGCCTGCCCGAGTACATCGATCAGGTCACCGAACACATCACCCGTTTTTCCACCGCCGCCATCGACGGCCTGTACCCGGAGGTCACCAAATGATGATCCGGTTCCTGACGTTCGGAGCCCTGCTGCTGTTGCTCGCCGGCTGCAGCGTGGGCCCCGATTACGCACGCCCCGAACTGGGCGCCGAAGTGCCCGCTGAATGGGCCGGTCAAACCCCGGAACCCGTGCCGGAGGTGACCATGGCCGACGCCCTGCCCGACACGGCGGAAAGCTCCGGCTGGCGCTGGTGGGAATCGTTCGGCGACGCGACGCTGAACAGCCTGGTCGCCGACGCGCTGGTCTACAACAACAACCTGGCCGCGGCAGCCGGCCGGGTGGCCGAAGCCCGGGCCATGCTGGGCGGAGCCAAATCGGCCCGGTGGCCCACTCTCGAGATCGGCGGCACCGCCGCCCGCAGCAAGAGCAGCGAACAGCTGACCCAGGGCTTCGGGCCCATCTATTCCAACCAGTTCTCGGCCGACGCCACCCTGCGTTACGAAGTCGACCTCTGGGGACGCTTGTCGCGCGGCAAGGAGGCCGCCCAGGCCACCCTGCTGGCCAGCGAGCAGGACCGCCGCGCCGTGGCCCAGGCCCTGATCGCCGACGTGGTCCGCGCCTGGCTGGTCATCCGCGAACTGCAGCTGCAGGTGGCCCTGACCGAACGGACCATCGCCAACTTCGGCGAAAACCTGATCACCGTCCGCGAGCGTTACCGGCGCGGTCTCGTGTCGGCGCTGGACGTGCATCTGGCCGGCCAGAACCTGGCGGCCGCCCAGGCGGCCGATCCCGCCTTCCGCCAGGAACTCGCTTCGGCCCGGCGCCGCCTGGAAATCCTGGCCGGCCGTTATCCGGCCGGCGACCTGGCCGCCAGCGATCTCGAAGGACCCGGCGGTTCCCTTACCCTGGAACTCATGCCCGATCCCCTGGACACGGTGCCGGCCGGGTTGCCGTCGGACCTGCTCGAACGCCGGCCCGACCTGATGGCCGCCGAAATGCGGCTGCACTCCTCGGTGGCCCGCGTCGGCGAGGCCAAGGCCGCGCTCTATCCCCGGATCATGTTGACCGCATCCGGCGGATCGAAATCAGCGGACCTGTCGGACCTGTTCACTTCCGGTTCGGACTTCTGGTCCCTGGCCGGAAACCTGTTCATGCCGCTGATCAACCGCGGCGCTACCAAGGCCCAGATCAAGGCCGCCGAAGCCCGCGTCACGCAAGCGACGGCCGGTTACCGCCAGTCGATCCTGGTCGCCTTCAGCGAGGTGGAAAACGCGCTTGACCAGGACCTCTATCAGGCCGAGCAGGAGGAATACCTCGCCGACTCGGCCGAACAGGCGCGGCGCGCGGTGAACCTGGCCCAGGACCGTTACCGGCGGGGTCTGGACAGCCTCCTGATCACCCTCGAATCGCAGCGCCGGCTGTTCAACGCCGAAAGCCAGCTGTTGAAGACACAAAGGGCGCGGCGTTCGGCCCGCGTCAATCTCATCCAGGCCCTCGGCGGCCCGTGGGATCCCGATCCCGCCACCACCGACATCAGCATGAACCGTGCAGATTCCAATGAAGGAGCCCAACAGTGAGCGCCAAGACACTTCGCAACTGCATGACCGCCACGATCATCGTGATCCTGGGCGCGGCCATGGCCATGGCCCTGGTCAAGCTGGGCAAGAAACCCGAGCGCAAAGCCCCGCCGCAGTCCCGCCCGGTGGTCTCCGCCTTCACCGTTGCCCCGGGGACCGAAAAGATCCGGGTGATATCCTTCGGGTCGGTCAAGGCCAAGCGGTCGATCAACGTGGTTCCCCGCGTGAACGGCGAGGTGGTGGAAAAATCGCCCCACTTCGAGGCCGGCGGTTACTTCACCGCGGGACAGACCCTGCTGAGGATCGACGACACGGATTACATCCTGGCCGCGGAACAGGCGCGGGCCAACGTGGCCCAGTCGGAATACAACCTGGCGCGGGCCGAGGAAGAGGCCCAGGTGGCCCAGCGCGAATGGGAACGCATCGGCAACGCCGGCATGGATCCCGACGCCTCCGGTGAACCGACCGCCCTGGTCATGCACGAGCCCCAGCTGAAACTGGCGCGGGCCAACCTGAAGTCGGCCAAGGCGGCCCTGGACCAGGCCGAACTCAACCTCAAGCGCTGCACCCTCAGCGCGCCCTTCGACGGGCGGGTGCTCGACTCGGCGGTCGATGCCGGGCAGTTCATCCGGTCCGGAACCTCCCTGGGTACGATCTACGCCACCGACATCGCCGAGGTGACCGTCACCATCGCCGACGACGACCTGGCCTGGATCACCGTTAATTACGACGCCGCGGACGGCGGGGCGCCCGTCGACGTCAGCGCCGACTTCGCGGGCGACCGGCACCACTGGCAGGGCCGGGCGGTGCGGCTCGGCGGCGCCGTCGACAACCGCAGCCGGCTGGTGTCGGTGGTGGTGGAAATCCCCAACCCCTACGAACGTTCGGCCAACCGGCCCCCGCTGATCGAGGGCATGTTCGTGGACGTCCTGTTCCAGACCGATCCTCCCGCCGGTGCGGTGGTCATCCCGCGGACCGCGCTGCGACCCGGCGACCAGGTGTGGGTGGTCGATGAAGAGCGCAACCTGAGGATTCGCGACGTCCAGGTGGCCCGGGCCGGCGTGGAGCAGGCCATCATCACCGAGGGACTGGCTTCGGGAGACAGGATCTGCACCAGCAATCTGCAGTACGTCACCGAGGGCATGCCCGTGCGGGTGGAAGGCGATCCGGTTCCGGCCGCGGAAAAACCCGGGCCCGACGGCAAAAAGGGCGGTGAATGATGAATGGAATGATCCGTTGGTTCTCCACCAACCATGTGGCCGCCAACCTGCTGATGTTCCTGATCATCGCCGCGGGCATCATGGCGGCCCTGTCCATCAAGCAGGAAGTTTTTCCCGAGATCGAACTGGACATGATCACCATCCAGGTGCCCTACCTCGGGGCCACTCCCGCTGAAGTCGAAGAAGGTGTCTGCGTCCGGGTCGAGGAAAGCGTCCAGGGCGTGGACGGCATCAAGAGGATGACCTCGTCATCTTCAGAAGGCATGGGTGTGATCAGCCTGGAGCTGGAAACCAGCACCGACAAGCGCAAGGCGCTCGATGACGTGAAGGCGGAGGTGGACCGCATCATCACCTTCCCCGAAGAGACCGAAAAACCCATCGTCTCGCTGGTGGAACGGCGCACCCAGGTGGTCGACGTGGTCCTGTCCGGCAACACCACCGAACGCACCCTCAAACTTCTGGCCGATAAGGTGCGCGACGACCTGTTGGCTCTCGACGAGGTGACCTACACGGTGGTCGGCGGCACGCGTCCTTTCGAAATCTCGATCGAAGTCAGCGAACGCGACCTGCAGGCCTACGGCCTGACCCTCGGCCAGATCACCCAGGCGGTCAAGGCCAACAGCCTGGACCTTCCGGGCGGCAGCGTGAAGACCGACGTGGGTGAAATCCTGGTGCGCACCAAGGGGCAGCGTTACACCGGCGAGGAGTTCGGACAAATCGTTGTTATCACCGCCCCGGACGGCACCAAGGTGACCCTGGACAGTATCGCCACCATTCGCGACGGCTTCGAGGACATCGATGTGGCTTCCTACCTCGACGGGCAGGCCGCCGCCAATATCCAGGTCTACCGCACGGGCGACCAGGGCGTGCTCAAGGTGACCCGGGCGGTCAAGAAGTATGTCGCGGAGATGCAGGACCAGCTGCCCCCGGGCATCAGCATCAATACCTGGAACGATCGTTCCACCGTCTACAAGAGCCGCATGGATCTGCTGCTCAAGAACGGCATCGTGGGTCTGATCCTGGTGTTCCTGTGCCTGGCCCTGGCCCTGCAGTTCCGCCTGGCGCTGTGGGTCAGCCTGGGGATCGGCATCAGCTTCCTGGGAGCCTTCTGGGTGCTGCCCCAGTTCGGCGTGTCCCTGAACATGATCTCGATGTTCGCCTTCATCGTGTCGCTGGGTATCGTCGTGGACGACGCCATCGTGGTGGGTGAAAACATCTACTCCTGGCGCGAAAAAGGGTACAAGGCCCAGGAGGCCGCGACCCGCGGCGTGCTTGAAGTCGGCATGCCGGTGACCTTGGCCGTGATGACGACGGTGGTGGCCTTCATGCCCCTGGCCAACGTCGAGGGCATGATGGGCAAGTTCATGTACAACATCCCGGTGGTCGTCATCTCGATCCTGCTGTTTTCCCTGGTCGAATCCCTCTTGATCCTGCCCTCCCACCTGGCCACCCTCAGGGTTTCCGAACCCGGGGAGGAAAACTTCGGCCCCCGCTGGTACAGCCGCATGAAGAACAGGATCGACACCTGGCTGCATGACTTCGTCGAAGGTCCCTACCGCTCTACCCTCACCTTCGCGCTTGCGCATCGTCCCATCGTGATGGCGGTGGCGGTCGCATCCCTGGTGGTGACCAGCGGATTCGTCGCCGGTGGGCACCTTAAATTCACCTTCATGCCCAAGGTCGACGCCGACAATCTGGTGGCCGCCCTGACCCTGCCCCAGGGCACGACGGTGGAAGACGCCCAGAAGGCCGTCGACCAGTTGGAAGCGTCCCTGGAAAAACTGCGAACCGAATACGACGACAAGCGCCCTGCGGGTGATTCGGTCATCACCCACGTGCAGACCTCCATCGGCTCCCAGCCGCGGTCCGAACGGTCCGGACCGGGGGGCGGCTCGTCCGGCACCGCCGCCCGGGGCGCCCATCTGGTCGAAGTCAACGCCGAACTGATGAAGGCGGAGATCCGCAACATCCCCAGCCCGGAGCTGGCCCGTCGGTGGCGGGAACTATGCGGGCCGGTCACCGGCGCGGTATCCCTGACCTTCAGCGCCGATCTTTTCCACGGCGGCGACCCCATCTATGTCCAACTCTCCTCCCCCGACACGGAGGACCTGCTGGTCGCGGCCCAGGAACTCAAATCCCAGCTGACCGAGTTCCCCGGCGTAATCGACATCGCCGACAGCTTCCGCGAAGGCAAGGTCGAGGTGAAGCTGAACCTCATGCCCGAAGCCCGCACCCTGGGTCTGACCCTGGCCGATCTGGCCCGGCAGGTCCGACGTGGTTTCTACGGTGACGAGGCCATGCGCATCCAGCGGGGCCGCGACGAGGTCAAGGTCATGATCCGCTATCCCGAAAGCGAGCGGCGGTCCCTGGGCAACATCGAATCCATGCGTGTCCGCACCCCGGCCGGCGACGAGGTTCCCTTCAGCCGGGTGGCCACCGTCGAGATCGGCCGCGGCTTCGCCACCATCGAACGCGCGGACCGGCACCGGACCGTCTCGGTCACCAGCGACGTGGACCAGGAGATCACCAACGCCGACGAGGTCAACGACATCCTGCGCGGCGAGATCCTGCCCGACCTCATGGCCGCCCATCCGGGGCTGCGCTACAGCATGGAAGGCGAACAGAAGCAGCAGGCCGAAGCCATGGGCAGCCTCAAGCGCGGTTTCGCCCTGGCGGTCCTGATGATCTATATCCTGCTGGCGGTGCTGTTCAAATCCTACGCCCAGCCGGTCATCGTCATGTCGGCCATCCCCTTCGGCCTGGTCGGCGCCATGTGGGGCCACATCCTGATGGGCCTGGACCTGACCCTGATCAGCATGTTCGGCGTGGTCGCCCTGACGGGCGTGGTGGTCAACGATTCGCTGATCATGATCGATTTCATCAATCGCGCCCGGCGCAGCGGCATGACCCCCGGCCAGGCCGTCATAGAATCGGGCGTCCGGCGTTTCCGGCCGATCATGCTGACCTCGCTGACCACGTTCGCCGGCCTGACCCCGCTGCTGCTGGAAAAGAGCCTGCAGGCCAAGTTCCTGATTCCCATGGCCACCAGCCTGGGCTTCGGCGTCGTGTTCGCGACCTTCATCACGCTGGTTTTGATTCCCGTCTCATATTCGCTGCTGACGGGTTTCAAGCTGCGGCTGGGGATGAAAGACGAATACGCGGTGGTGACCGAACCGGACGAGGCGGCCTGATCCGAAATCAAGAGGGCCCCCCGGGGGGCCCTCCCTCTGTTGTGCACGAACTCCTCCGTCCCTACGTTCAATGTTCAGGGATGATCCATTGCTGCGTTCAGCAAGTGAGAGGTTCTTTCATGACCAAAAAATTTGCCGTTTTTAATCCGGTCCTGTTTTTCCTTTTCCTTGCCACATTCTCCAGTTCCTCCTTCCCGGCCGGTGAAAATGCCATTCCGCATTCCCGGGCCCCTGCGGATTCCAGCTTCATCGCAGCATACCTTTCCCAACCTGAAGACACCCTTGAATCATGTCGGAAATCGGCCGAGGAAATTTCGGATGGAGCACGGAAATCCACCCACGGGCCCCAGCGAAAGGATCTCCTGGCAAGGGCCGCGGCCCAGGACCCGGCACGGACACGGTATTGGCTGGACCTGGCCGAAACAGAAATGGAAATGGGATACTTCGAAGAGGCGGAAGCCTCTCTCGCCTCGGCGCGAGCGACGATTGATTTCCTGTCGGGAAAGGACCGCAAAGAGGCCATCCGGAACTACTCCGTCGGCAAAAGCTGGTTCCATTTCGAAATGGGAAACTGGGAAGACGGGCTCCAATGGGCCGAACAGGCGGTGAAATACAAGGCGGGCATTGAAGGATATCTTTTGGCCGGGTTGAACAGCGCCTACTCCTCCAAGTCGTTTGAGGAGCTGAGGAAAACCACCTCCGGGCTGCGGCCCCTGTCACAGGGAGGCAATCGCCGGCAGAATCTATCCTGGTGTTACCTCCTTCATTTCTATTTTCACGACTACTTGTTCGATGGGACCGACGCCGCTGTCTGGTTGAGAAAAACCACCCACCATTACCAGAAGGATGTTTCCCGGTGGCGCGATTACGGGATCTACTGCGAAGCCAACCAGTCCGCCAAACTTGCCGTGGAGTACTATTCAAAAAGCCACCGGGCCCTGCGGTTCAAAGACGGTGGCTGGCTTACCGGCATGGAGCATCCCATCCCCCCGGATAGGGCATCACCAACGGTCATGCCGTTCTGGATCAATGCGGATCAGGAATTCGTGACCGGATCCCTTCTTGCCTACATGAGCTATTTCCAACTCCAGATGGCCACCGCGGAATCACATGCAGCGCGCCACGATCTCGCCGCCCGGATCCTGACATATGCCAACAGGACCTACCGGCGTTATCCGGATTATCCCTGGGTTCCCCTGTGGCTCAGCGAAGCCCTCCTGGTGCTCGGCCAACCCCTGGAGGCTGAAAACACCATCGAAAAGGCCCGCGCGTCCTTCGAAGCGCTGGAGATAACCGAACCCCATCTCGACCGGGTCCATGGGCACATCCTTCTTTTACGGAAAAACGCCGGTCGTGCCGAACCCATGGTCCGCAGGGCAGTGTCCCGCTTTCCGGCCGACGGTGCCTGCTGGACCGACCTCGGACTGGTTGAAGTGATGTCCGGCAACCGGACCGCTGCCCGGGAGGCCTTCGACAAGGCCCTGGAGTTGGATCCGGGCCTGGTCACGGCCTGGTACAACCGCGGTTTGATGAATATGCACGAGGGCCTGTTCGAAGAAGCTGTTTCGGATATCGAGCGGGCCAATAACCTGGATCCCGACGACGCCGAGATCACCGGATTGCTGGAGCAGTTGAAAAGGATACTCTCCAGGTAACAGGTAGCCCGACGAAGGCGAACGCGGTGGCGGCCGGCCGTTTGACACCCCCCCTCTGTATGGTATATGATGCAGTTTATGAAATAATGTTTTCGAAAAGTCTCCCAAACCCAATCCGGGAGGATATCCATGCGCAAGCTTCTCGCCCTCTTGTTTGTCGCCGGACTTTTCACCCTTGTCGTTCCCAGTGCCCACGCCATTGTCGACCCGGATCCCGATGGAATCGGCGTCTATTTCGATCTAAACGCCGATATCACGGAGATTATGGTGCCGGCCGCTGTTCCATTCTATGCCTACGCCATCCTGACCAACCCCACCGGAGGGGATATCTGGGGCTATGAGTTCTCCCGCATCTTTTCCGTTCCTCCCGGAATGGAAGGGATGCTCTATATGCTGGAGAGGATCTGGCATGGGGTCAATGATGGCATTACGCCCGTGGAACCGCCTGATCTTGGGGGCAATGTCATGGCCGGGATTTCACCCCCCCTCCCGGTCGCTCCAACGGTGATTCTGGTGACGTGGCAGTTCATGTTGCTGACTCCCATGGTCGTGGATTGTTATGTTGGACCCTCCACCGGTGATTTCGGAACCACCGGCAGGCTGGTCTATGAAACGGCGACCGGCCCGGTGCCCATGCATGTTTCGTCGGGCGATCCGGCGTTGAAGGTCGCCACAGTCAACGGGACCGGAGTCGTGGCGGTCGAAACCACCACCTTCGGCGCCCTGAAGGCCTTATACCGCTGACGTTTCGTTCAGGAGGTTCCTTTCGGGATATTGAAATTGATCGCCTTGATTCCCATAGCAGTCCCGACAGGAGGAAAAACATGCGAAACCTTATCCTCACCCTGATCCTGGCAACCATGGCAGTTCCCACCGCCCAGGCCGTCGTCGATCCCGGCCCCGACGGCATCGGCGTCTACTTCGACCTCGACGCTGATATCACCGAGACCGTCATGACTCCGAGTATTCCCTTCGCGGCCTACGTCATTCTGACCAATCCGACCAGGGCGGAGATCCACGCCGTATCGTTTTCTTTCACCATCGTCGTCCCTGCGGGAATGGAATCCTCCCTTTTCAGGCTGTCACATGAAGTCATCTTTTCCTGCATTGATCCTGCATTGGATTTCCACCCTCTTTACGGGAATGTCCAATGTGGAGGAGATATCCCGGTTCCCGGATCCCCCACCGTGATTTTATTGAGATGGCAATTCGTGTTGCTCAGTACGATTCCCGTCGATTTTTTCCTGGGACAAATCAACGAACCCGGCCCGATCCCCTTGGCCTACGAATCCGAGGCGGGCTGGGTGCCCATGTACGTTTCGTCGGGTGATCCGGCCCTGCCGGTCGCCAAGGTCAACGGAACCGGGGTCGTCCCACTCACCTCCACCTCTTTCGGAAATTTAAAGGCCCTTTACCGCTGACCAATTTTTCTCCGCTGGTATTCCGCCGGCCGCGCGTTCAGTTGATGAAGGGCGCGGCCGGCGGTTTTTCCCCCACCGTCTTTTTCGCCGGTCGGCCCTTCGCCACGACCCCAACCCATTATCGAGGAGCGCCTGATGAAGTCCGCCGTCTGGGTGTTAATGATCCTTCCCCTTTTTTTCGCGACCCCTGGCCGGGCCCAGGAAGACCCGCCCAACCTGACCGGAAACTGGGTTCTTAATACCAAAGACAGCGACGACATCGGCGCCGTCATGCGTGAAGCCATGGCCGCCCGGCAATCCATGGGTGTCGGCGGGATGCAAGGCGGAGGTAAAGGCGGAGGCAGGGGTGGCGGTCGCGGCGGTGGAGGCAGGGGTGGCGGCGGTCGTGGCGGTGGCGGCCGCGGCGAAGGCGGATCCGCCCCCGATCAGGACCGCATGGTCAAGGCCCAGCAGCGAATGGCCCGCCTCCAGGAAGAGTATTCCCGCCTGGAGATCTTCCACGACGGCATCGAACTGAACGTCACCAACGGGCTGGATATCACCCGCCTCCTGTTCACCGACGGTCGCCAAATGAACATCTGGACCCAGCAGGGCGAGGCCCGAGCCACGGCCACTTGGCAGAAACAAACCTTGGTCGTTGAGTGGAAAACCCGCCAAGACACCCTGAGCCGGATTCGCTATTACACCCTGTCCGAGAGTGGCCGGCGGCTGACCATGACCGAAAGCCGGCGCCTGCCCGGACAGGACAAAACTGTAAAAATAACAATGGTTTATGATCTGGAAGGGTGATTTGGTAAAGGCCCCCCGGGGGGCCTTGCAACCTTCATCCGGCCCCGCCGCCACCAATCTTTTAGTTGCATAGTTATTTAAACGTTATTATACTGGGCCCAAGCAATGTTGAAAAATTCCGGTTATCCCACCATATTGGGGGGAAACATAGTCCCCGCGCGGCCGGACTCCCACGTCTTGAAGGGCTTGGGTTCATCCGGACCGCATGAACAAAAGAGGTAGATGTGAGCAATCTCGATCTCATCAGTGTATCGGAAACGGCGAACACCGCTTTCGGCGGTTTCGACTGGACCGAGCACGAGGGCAAGGGCGTCCGGCTCTTCGTCCAGGGCTTCGGCTGAGGCGGTCCGTCAATCGGCATGGCTCTGGATGAGCCTAAGGATGACGACGCGGTCGTCGAAAACAGCGGCATCAAATTCGTCATGGACAACCAGACGACGGATATCCTGCGGCAGAGCGGCGGCCTGACCATCGACTACATCGATGAAGCCTCGCGCCGTGGCTACATGCTCAAGTTGGGCGCGACTTCAGATGATTGCAGCTCCGGCGGTTGCAACGGCTGCGGTTGATCCCGGTCCGTAACAAAAAAGGAGCCTCGGTCAGAGGCTCCTTTTCTTTTTCCTGAAACTCTTCTGATCAGAAATCTTCCGGCTTGATGTCGAAGTCGTCGTCCAGGGGACCGTCGCCGTCGTCATCGTCGTCGCCCCGATAACCGAGGTCGTCCTCGAGATCGTCCGGGCCGAGGTCCTCGTCCACCAGTTCGTCGATGACCGGCTCATCCTTGTCGGCGAACTCCGCCTCGTATTCCTCGCAGCACTCGTCACTGCAGAAAACCTTGTTGCGGAAGTGGATGCCCTTGCTCTCGATGTCCACCCCGCACTGGGTGCAGGCACTGAAATCCATGAAACCGAACTCTCCTCATGAACTGGCCGTCGGGGGACCGCCGCCATGCCAAAGGAAGAAGACCCTCCCGGGAATTCTACCCCGATTTCGACCCTTTGGGGCGAAAATTAACGCAAAAAATCCCTCAACGGAAAGCTAAAATATATGCTACCCAGGCGGGGGCAAGGTCCCCCGTGCCGCTGGGTTCGAATTCACCGTTGGGCTCGCCGTCCTCGTCGGCCCCTTCCCAGTAGACAACGGTCTTTTTGAAACCGGCTTCCGCCAGCAGATCACGGGTTTCCGGCAGCGACCACAGCCGCCAATCGTAGCGGAAGGCGTTCTTCCTCTTGCTGCCGTTGGGAAACTTGAAATGGATCTTGCAGACGACCTCGTTCGTGATGGGATTGAAGGTGTCCTGGTCCCACACGTAGTCGAAGCCGTCCTGCTCGCGCTCCTCCAACTGGGGCACCTGGGCTTCGGGACCGCCGTAGCAGTCCATCAGCAGCATGCCCTCGTCCTTGAGGTTGGCGTAGGCCAGCCGCAGGTATTCCAGCAGCTCCGCGCGGGTTTTCAAACCCCACCAGCTGAAGTTGGTGGCGGCCAGCACGTCGGCGCGCGGCTCGGTCACCGCGCGCACGTCGTCCTTGATCAGTGTAACGGCGTTCGCCCGGTCGCCCAGCGGCGCGATGTTGTTGACCTTGCCCCACTCCAGGGTCGGTCCGTCCAGATCCACCCCCAGCGCGGTGTTGTCTGCATGAACCTTGACCCATTCGCTGCATAAAAGGGCGGTGCCGCAGAAGTCCTCGCGCAGGAAGCTGGGCGAGCGCCCGTATTCCTTTTTGAAGACCTTGCCGATAAACTCGACTTCGACATCGGGGGTCTGGACCGACTGCTCGTACAGCCAGTGCAGGTCGGCGTTCTTGGCGGTCAGCTTGCCCTTGGCGGCCAGCTTTTCCATGCGCGGGCCGACGGTCTCGGCCAGCTCCAGTTTGGTGTCCGGCGTCATGTTGTCCATCTCTCCATCAGCGTTCCGTTAACGAAGCGGTTTGTGTTTCCGGGAAAAGTACTCGTCGGTCATCCTCTTCACCGGCCCGGCCAGGAAGATCAGGGCGATCAGGTTCGGCAGGGACATCAGCCCCAGGGCACTGTCCCCGAAATTCCAGACCACCTCGAGCGAGAAAATAGCACCCAGGAAGTGCATCAGAACGAATATGATCTTGTAGGGCAGAATGTAATCGGTCCCGAACAGGTAGACAACCGCGCGGTCGCCGTAATAGCTCCAGCTGATGGCCGTCGACACCCCGAACAGAATCACTCCCAAAGTAATGATCAGGTAGCCGTAGTTGCCCATGATCGGCCGCAGGCCCTCCTGGAAGGCCCACGCCGTCAGGGGCGAGCCGTTCTGGGCCATGTCCCCGTTCAGGGTCATGGCTGGCAAGCCTTCGGTGTCCATGCTGCCGTCAGCAACGGTCAGGCTGCCGGAGAAGTTGCCGCCCCCGTTTTCGACCATGACCGGCAGTTCGATCAGCGAGTGGTTGCGCACCAGGAACACGCCCTGGGGCCGACCGTCGAGAAATTCGACCGTGCCGGTGAACTTGTCCGTGTCCAGGACCACTCCGTCGGTCAGCACTTCGGCGCTCTCGTTGATCACCGTGATCGCCGACTGGGCGTTGACCGGAACCGAATCGGCCTTGTGGGCGTGCCAGACGCCCGTCGACAGGATGACCAGCCCGGTGATCGAGCAGATGATCAAGGTGTCGATCATCGGCCCCATCATGGCCACGACGCCTTCGCGCACCGGCTCGTCGGTCTTGGCCGCCGCGTGGGCGATGGGCGCCGAGCCCTGACCGGACTCGTTCGAGAACAGGCCGCGCTTCACACCCCAGGTCAGCATGAAGATGAAGCTGCCGCCGGCGAAACCGCCCACCTGGGCGGCTGGGCGGAAGGCCGAGGAGAAGATGTCGGTCAGGACACCCGGGATGGCGGTGATGTTCATCACCAGCACCGCCAGGCCGCCGGTCACGTAGATCACGGCCATGTAAGGCACCAGACGGCTGGTCACGTTACCGATGCGTTTGATGCCGCCCAGGATAACGGCGGCCACGAGGCCGGCGGTGACCAGTCCCGTGATCCAGGTCGGCACGCCCAGGTCGGCGCGGATCTGGTCGGCCACCGTAAAGGCCTGGATGCTGTTGCCCGACCCGAAGCTGGAGATGACCGCGCACACCGCGAACATCACCGCCAGCCATTTCCACCCGCTACCCAGACCTTTTTCGATGTAGTACATGGGCCCGCCCGAAGCGCTGCCGTCGGGCAGGATGACCCGGTACTTGATGGCCAGGGTACACTCGGCGTATTTCAGCGCCATACCGAAGACGGCGGTGACCCACATCCAGAACAGCGCGCCCGGCCCGCCGTAATGCAGGGCCGTGGCCACGCCGGCGATGTTGCCGATGCCGACGGTCGCCGACAGCGCGGTGGTCAAAGCCTGGAAGTGACTGAGGTCGCCGTCGTGGCTGGGGTCGTCGTATTTACCGCGAATCACGTCGAAGCTGTGCTTGAGACGGCGCATCTGGATGAAGCGCAAGGTCGCGGTCATGATCAGGCCGGTGACCAGGAGCAGACCGACCATCACCGGGAAGACATCGGGCCAGCCCCAGACCGTCCCGGACAGTTCGGCGGAAAATTCGTTCAGGAAATCCATGGAAACCTTTCGGGGGGATCTTTCTGCGGATAATGGCTGGAACTACGAATACACGATACGGGGGTCGGAAATCAACCGGGATTTTGGTATTCCCAAAAAATGGCCCCGGCTCCCTGGAGAACCGGGGCGTCATGTTTGAATCGGTGAATCAACCATTCACCGGCGGCTATTTCCCCGTAACGTTGATGTAATGGGGAAGGGACGCGGCGCTTTCGGTCAGATCAGTGATACAGCGGGCCTGGACCCTTACATACCACCCTCTGGCAGAGGTGAAGGTATGGGTCAGGTTGTCAATGGTGGTCCAGGCCAGCGGGATTCCGAGTGAACCCTGGGAAGCGGTATACAATAGGCGGTATTCCAGTTCATGCCCCTCGCTGCTTGTCGATACACTGGAGGTAAAGGTGATCGGATTGCCCACCACCCCGGTCGCCGGACCGCTGGCGACCGGCTGGGAAACCTCCTCCACGATATTTACGATGGTGGGCGCGCTCCACTCGGAAATGATATCCGGGTGCTCTATACAACGGGCCCTGATTCTGGCCTCATATGTTCCGATCGCCGAGTAGGCGTGGGGCTGATTGGAAGATCCCCAATCTGACGTCTCACCATCGCCCCATTCGAACTGATAATGGATGGGGTGCCCAAGGCTGCTGGTCGCCCCCGATGTTCCGTAGACCCTGTTGTCGCCGACGACGTACTCTACTTCACCCGCAGGCAATATGACCGGGTTGGTGATGGTTTCGAGACCATCATTGACCACGATATCGTGAGCATAGTTGTCGGTTGTCCAGTCCGAGACGGCACTGGGGTGCTCGATGCACCTGGCCTGGGCCCGGATCGTGTAGGTCCCGGCCGTCAACCAGGTGTGGTACAGGTTTCTATTGGTTGACCAGGCCGTGAAAGTGCCGTCGTTTTCCAGGTCTAACCGGTACTCCAGGGCATGTCCCAGGTTGCTGCTGGTGGTATAGCACGTCACCCATTCCTCCTGGCCGACACCGGTCACATCTGCAATGGAGGGCGGTATTTGGGGCGGACTGATGGTCTCGCCGGGCACGGAAATCGTCACCTGGGTCGTCGGCGACCAGGCGGATACGATCTCGGGGTGCGTTCCGCAGGAGGCCATCACTTTGATGTCGTAGGTTCCGGCTTCTGTCCAGGTGTGACTAGCCTGATTGGCACCCTTTGTGGTATCAGTGCCGTCGCCCCAATCAAAGGTATAGGCTACCGAATGGCCCAGGCTGCTGGTTACGACGGAGGTCGTGTAAGCCAGGTATTCCGTGGTCTCGCCGGTCGCCGGGCCGCTGAGCGCGTCCGGTGTGCCGACGGTTTCGACGGCAGGGTCGGTGATGGTCACGATGAAGGATGCCGACCAATCGGACAAAATCCCGGGATGGGCGATGCAGCGGGCCTGGGCCGACACATTATAGGTGCCTGCGGCAGCCCAGGAGTTGGCCGCGTCAATGCCGTTCATGAAAACGGATTCCTCGCCGGTGCCCCAGGAGAACTTGTACTCAACTGCGTGGCCCTCGCTGCTGACCGATCCGGTGGCGCCAAAGAGCAGGGTCTCTCCGGTTTCACCGGTTGCCGAACCTGTGGGCATACTTGGTGCCGAGACGTTCTCGACGCCCGCGGCCACCGTGGTGAAACTCCAGACAGGTGATGCCGTGGTCTCGCCATCGGGGTCCTTGGCAACGATCTGCCAGTAGAAGGTGGCATCGTTGGCCATCGAAATCGGACCGTAGCTGGTTCCGGCCTGGTCGGTCGATACCGCCGCCGGGGGGTCGTTGGACCCGAAATGGACCGTGTAGCTGAGGACATCGTTGTCCGCGTCGGTGCAATTCCAGTTCAGGGTCACGGATTGGGGAACGTCGACCGCCCCGTCGGCCGGTGTGCCCGCGGCCGCGTCGATCGTGGGTGCTCCGGGAGCCCGGTTGGCGGGCGGCGGATCGGGAACCACCGGATCATCACTGCCGCAGGAGGCTATCGTCAGGGCCAGGGCGGTCAGAACCACCAGGGTCCCCAGTTTTCTAAATGGGATTACTTTGGAGAAATGCATCTCGACTCCTTTTTCCTAGTCTCATTCCCCGTCTGGAAAAACTTGAATCAAGAGGAACACCAGGGCACTGGAGAAAAAGTTGCAGCGGTGAGGTGATAAGTTTCGGTAGGCGAGACAGCCGCAGCGGCGACCTCTGTTCGGAGCTATCCAGCGGATTCCCGACCACCCCGCCGCACCGCGGCAACCATCACGCCCAGAAAAAGCAGCAGGGCCACCTCGTTGAGCAACCCGCCCCAGCGGCGTCCGGTCAGCCACTGGGCATGATTTGCTCCCACACGCATGAGCAGGGAGGCGTGCAATAAAATGAGCGGTAGAAAAAAGTGCCCGCGGTAGTCCACCACCTTGCCCGTGAGGGCGGGTACGATGATGGGCGCGTGGCCAAAGATCATTGTAAGTACAAAACCCACATAGAGAGTGTGCAGGTTGACGTCGTAGTGGGAGCCGGCCAGTTCGCCCGGGCTGGTCAGGAGGGAAAGACCGCTCACAATCAGCCAGACATAACCCGAGAGCAGACAGATGGCCGTGTAACGGGTCACACCGCTCATGCGCACGGTCCGGCGGGCGATGTCGTTCATGATCAGCCAGGCGCCCAGGACGAAGAAGGAAAAACCCATGACCCGGTCGGCGACCGAGCGGTCGAACAAGGCAATTATCCCACTGGCCGCCAGCAGTATCACGGCCAGTCCGAAGACAGCTCCGGAACCCCGCCGGGGCCGCAGAAAACGGTTCAGCTCCAGCCGTTCGCCGGCGATGGTCGCAACCAGGAAAACACTCCAGAAAGGCACCGCCGCCGGGATGGATTGTCCCGCAAGCAGCAGGAGGTTGGCGAACAGGTAGGCCACCGCGCCAAGCCCCATGATGGCGTTGAAAAAAGTCGTCTCCCGCCGCAGGATCGCCGCGAAAATACACACCAGGCCTATTCCACCCAGAACAAAAAGGGCCGCGCCGACCTGGAGGAAGAATTGCTGGGCGATCGGCGAGGCGCCGCCGGCCAGCGCCATCAGGGCGCCCAGGCCATTGGCCGCCACCGCCAGCCAGGCCCAGACCCTGCCCAGGGCGGAGGCCCGCTCGGCGGCGATCACCGTGCCCAGAAAACCGCTCACCATGAGGGCACCGTGAAGTTGGGCGATATTGTCGCCGAAAGGAAGTTCCCACGGCAGCCGGATCAGACCGGCCACCAGGGCGAAGACCAACGAGAGCAGGGCGGGAATGACCAGAAAGATCGGGTTCTGTTTTTCCTGTTCGCTCATGTTCCTACCACCCCAGTTTCTTCCGGGCCTCGTCGGACATGCGTTCGGGGGTCCAGACGGGATCGGTGACCACCTCGACCTTTACCTCGACGCCGGGTCCGGCCGCCTTGCGCAAGGCCGCCTCGGCCTGGGAAACCAGGTGGGCATGCATGGGGCAGGCGACGCTCGTCATGATCATGCGGACACCCACGCTGTCCGCACCGCTGTCCAGGTCGACGATGAGGCCCAGGTTGACGATGTCGATGCCGACCTCGGGATCGAGCACCGTACCCAGGGCTGCCAGGATTTCGGATTCGGTCATGGTCCCTCCCCACTCGTTTGCTGACCGTCCCTACTGGACAGGCCGGTAGAGCTGCCTCAGCAGGTTCAGGTCATCGGCCTTCAGAACCCTCAACCCGAACAGGGCGGCAGGATACAGTGCCGTCGTGACCAGCGTCGAAATCACGAACGCCCCCCACCCCGCATCCACCGGCAGCCGGTTCCAGGCGATGCCCCAACCTGGAAACACAACACCAACCAATAAAACCGTCACGAACCAGGCCGCCCCCAAAGCAACAGGCGGTCCGATCAACGCCCTTGAGAGCGGCGGCCGGTAATCCGTCCGGTTCAGGAAGAACACATGCAGCCCGAAACTGACCGACATGCTGGCGATGGTCGCCCACGAAGCCCCGAAGTACGAGTAGGCGGGAATCAGGAACCAGTTCAGCGCGATGTTCACCAGCATCGACACCAGCCCGATGGTCACGAACACCTTCTCCTTGTCCGCGGTGATCAGCAGCCGGTTGAAGACCGTGGCCGCGGCCATCAACGGCAGGCCCCAGATAACGATCTGCATCACGGGGATCGAATCGTTCCAGCGGGCGCCCTTTTCGAACCAGTGGATGATGGGCTCGGAAGTGAAGGTGATCAGCAGGGTCAGCGGCAGGATCGCGATCATCATGAACCGCAGCGCGCGTTCGCCCAGCCTCACCGTGTCCTCCGTGTCCTTCATTCCGTAGCGCGCCATGGCCGGGAACAGCGCGGTTCCGATCAGCCCCGGGGCCAGCAGCATGACGTCGAAGGCCTGGTGGCCCTGTCCGTAGATACCGGCGGCGTCCGCGCTGATCATTCTCTCCAGCATGACGATGTCGATTTTGGTATAGATCACGCCGAAGGTCGTGGCCAGGAACAGGGGCAGTCCCAGTTTGGCCATGTCCCACAGGCCCGGAACGGGGCGTCCTTCCGGATCTTTCCAGGTCCACGGCCCGGTCCTGGCCAACATCAGCGGCGCCATGACCGCCAGTCGCGCCACCTGGCTGGCCAGGTTGGCCCAGATGACGCCCATCACGCCGTGGCCCGCGCTCAGCCACCACCAACCCAACCCGAAATAGACCACCGCCGAAGCTATCTGCCCGGCCGTCTGGTACTGAACCTTTTCATGCGCCTGCAGCACCGAGTCGCAGGCCATGCCCGCCGATTCGATGAAGATGCCCAGCGTGAGAATCAGCACCGCCTCGCGGGACAGGGCGTCGTAGCCCGCCACGCTGATGAACCCGAAAATGAACAGGTAGCTGATCGCACTGACCAGCCAGCGGATCCTCATGGTGGCCCAGAACAGCGGCAGGGTCAGGACCTTGGCACGGGTGATTTCGCGCGTCAGCAGAACGCCGAGCCCGAAGCGCGAAACCGTCAGCAGGATGGTATTGATGCTCAGCGCCATGACCAGGATGCCCAGCCCGTCGGGACCCAGGATCGGCGTCATCTTCTTGCGCAGGAACAGCGCGAGCACACGGCCGCTGAACAGACCGATGGTCAGCAGGATGGTGTTCTTGGCGACGCTGCGTGTGGCTGACAAGATCTCGTCCTCTTAGAATAATCCGCGCGTGATCGCGGTGATGACCGGACCGCCGTCCCCGTTCAGGTCCCAGGCCAGGTCGATGCGCGCGATCTGGCTGTTGGCCGAACGGGTCGGCCCGAATCGTAGCCCAAAACCCGCTTCGTGGCGAATGTAGGATGAATCCCGGTCCTCGTCGCGCCACCAGGCCCGGCCCCCGCTGTAGAAGGCGGCGAAGCCCAGGCGGAACAGACCCGCGATTTCCACCGGTGTGGCCTTGCCCTGTTCGACGTTCCAGCGTACCAGCCGGTCGCCCGCCATGCCGTCGAACTCGAGGGTCCGCATGCCGCGGTCCAGACCCAGCAGAAGCGCCCGCGACCCGAGAAGGTTCTGGCCCTGGCCGTATTCGGCAAAGACGCGGGTGGTCCAGGGGCTCATCTCGGCGCCGCGGCTGAAGACCCAGCCGGTCACCAGATCGTAACGGTAGGTGCGGACGTCGCGGCGGCCGGTGTCCGCGTCGCCCGCCCCGAAAAAGAGCAGATGGCCGCCCGCCAGGGGTGACCATTTGGTGAACCGGCCCTCGAAACGGAACCGGGATTCGGAATACCCGGTGGTCGAGCCCAGGCTGCCGCCGGTCGGGCCGGCCCTGAGATCGAAGTCGAACTCCAGGGCGATGTCTTCCACCGGACCGTACTGCAGGACGAACCGCCCCTTGTCCCAGTTGCGACCCAGGGTGTGCAGCCAGACGTAGGGAAAAACCGTGGTGCCCTGGTCGCGCGCGAAGGGCCCTTCGGCGTCGGCCAGCCAGGTAAGATCCTCGGTCCGACCGTCGGACAGAATGTATCCAGGGTCGTTCAGGTCAAACGTGGTTTTTGCCACCCGGACCCCGCCGCCCAGCCGCCAGAGACGCCCTTCGTCCGAATGGGTCAGGCGAAACTGGAAGCCGCCTTCCATTCCGGAATGATGGTAGGGGAGTTTGGCGTAGAGGCTGGCGTTGCGGGCGGGATCGCCGCCCGCTGGCCCCGCGTTGCTCAGGTAGTAGCGGTGGTCCGCCAGGTTGTCCCAGAACTTCAGATCCATCATCCAGGAGTCGCCCAGGGCGTAGAAAGGCCGGCTCAGAAATACCTGGCGCAGGTAGCCGTCCTGGCGGCTGGCGTAGTCGATGCCCAGGCTCAGGTCCGTGCCCAGCAGCCGCTGCTGCCGGAACCACGTGTTCCAGAACGAAGTGTTTTCGTCCTCCCCCAGACCCGCGCCCAGGGTGACTCCGTGCCCCAGGAAGTTGCGGTCGGCCAGTTGGACGCTCCAGCGCTGGTCGCCCCCCGACGCCAGGGAATAGGAAAAGCTGGTGCGCAGGGTCCACGACTCCTGGGCGGACACCTTGATGTTCACCCGGCCGTCCGCGGTGGTGTCGACCGCGGTCACTTTGACATCATTCAGGTAGCCCAGCCGGCGCAGGTTGCGTTCGGTTTCGGCGAGACGGTCCGGGACGAACGGGTCTCCCGGCCGAAAGAGAAGCTCCCGGCGCAGCACGTATTGCCGGGTGTTGAAGTGGACCCCGTTCATGGTCCGGCGCAGCAGCCGCAGGGCGCCGTTGGTGTGCTCGATCTCGCCCGGTGAATAGATGTCGCGGGATTCGATCTCGATTTCGCCGACGGTCAGGCCGGGATCTTCGGCGGCCCCCGCGGTGGCGGCCATCAGGAACAGGCTTGTCAGGAAGAATCGGACAAACCGTCTGTCAGTGCTGCCGTTTTGACAGTTTTCTGCTGTCAGAAATCGTCGCTCACAAGCGGCGGAGCGCCGGGCGAAAGATTCCCTCAATCGGAATAATCTATTGAATACCATATGGTTGACTTTGATCATCCCCATGAATTACCGAATTGGCACGACCATTGATTATAGGCCAGTGAAAGCAAAAATCCTGGGCCTGAATGGCTGGCCCAACTTCATACCACAAGTCCCCGAGGAGGACCAGACATGAATACCCTGTTTCCCGTGACCCGCATGCTCGACGCCGCGTTGAACAACTCCTGCAGCACCTGGAACGAAGCCGACGGTGCCGTCGGTCGCACCCCGCGCGCCGACATCCTGGAAGGCGAGAAGGAATTCCGCGTGCTGATGGATCTGCCGGGCGTTGCGCACAAGGACCTGGACCTCAGTATCGAGGACCAGACCCTGTGGGTGAAGGCCGAACGCACCGAAAGCGTTCCCGAAGGCTTCGAAGCGCGGCGCAGCGAACGCTCGGGCCACGTAACCTATAGCCGCACCTTCAGCCTGGGCAACGCGGTCAACGTGGACGACATCAGCGCCGAGTTCAAGAACGGGGTGCTGACCATCACCCTGCCCAAGAGCGAGAAAAGTCTGCCGCGGCGGATCGAGGTCAAGTAGGGACACTGGTCAAGTAGGGATACTGGTCAAGTAGGGATACTTGGCGGGCGCAAGCCCGACCGGAGGGATCCGCAGGAAGGCCGGGGCGTGCACCCGGCCTTCTTTCTTTGTATCATGCCCGGATTCCCGAACCTGGAGGATCGACCTGGTGGAACCCGGCAAAAAGGAAATGAAGGAACTGGCCGCGGAGTATGCCCGCCGGGGCGACCCCCTGGGCTGGTTCGAGGACATCTACCTGCAGGCCGACGGCGACGCCGACAAGGTGTTATGAGCCGACCTGGAACCCAATCCCCGGCTATTGTCCTGGCTCGAAAATACCG
>JBDLKA010000055.1:0-23318 GCA_039714075.1 Candidatus Krumholzibacteriota bacterium
AGGTTGTTGGCCGAAGCCAGAAGTCCCGCCCCCCCCCGCGCCCCGCCCTTGTTCCACAGGTAGAAACCCAGGGCCGTCGGCAGAAGGCCCAGATACAACAGCGTCCACCAGGCCCCGGCGTGCCACCCGTCCAGGGGTTGAATGCCCCCGGCCAACCGCAACAATACCACGACCAAAGTGAGCAGCGCCGCGCCCAGGTACATCCAGCCCAACAAATCCGCTTCATGGCCTTCGACCCGCCGCTTCAAGCGGACGAACAGCACCTGCCCCGCGGCGAAACACAGGTTTGCGCCCTGCAGCAAGACAATTCCCCTCCAATCGGCTCCGGCCGGCATGGCCGTCGCCACGACCACCCCCGCGCCGGCCACCGCCAACACCGCGCACAGCAGGTGCCGCGCCCGAAAGTTGCGGTCCAAAAAATCGGCGAACAGGACCACGTACAAGGGAGTGAAAATCGTGAACAGGGCCACCATCCAGGCGGGCAACCAACGGTAGGAATAGATATACAGGACATACATCAGGCCGAACTGGAGCATCCCCAGCAGCATGGCCCGCCAGACCGTCGGCCGGCGCAGGGAAGAACGAATAACCAGCGGAGAAAACGCCGCCGCCGCCAACGCCAGACGACCGCAGGCAACCGCCACCGGGTCGAGCCCGGCCAGTTGTCCCTTGATGAGCCCGAAGGAAAAGGCCCACAGCAGCGAAGCGGCCAGCAGGTAGATCATGACGTCTTTCGGACGGAAATCCCGGTCGGCTAACGGATCAGGGACATGGGCCGGACCTGGTCGAGGCCCGCTCCGGTCATCCGCGTGAAGTAGGTGCCCGAGGCCACGGACCGGCCGTGAAGATCGGTCCCGTCCCAGAGAATCCTATTATCCCCCGCGGGGCGCACTTCGTCGACCAGCGTCTTGACCAGACGGCCGGAAACGTCATAGACGGACACCCGCACCGCCTGGTCCGCGGGCAGGGTGAACCGGATCTCGGTGGCGGGATTGAAGGGGTTGGGAGCATTGCCCACCAGGCGCGCCGCCACCGGAATCTCGCCGGCCCGGGTGACGCCGTTGTCGTGGACCTCACGCAGCACCCAGTGGTCCGGATCCAGCTCGACCGCGGTCACCGGATCGTTCACCTGGAAGCTGTGCCACTGCACCTCATCGGTTTGGTTGATCACGAACGTCTCGGTTCCGCCGGTGGTGGAGACCACGACGTCCAGGGGCATGGAAAAAAGTCCTCCTTCGAGCTGGATCTGTTCCACCCTGACCGAAACCTCATAGCCGCCGCCCGACGGCCACCAGTTCCAGGAAAAATCGTAGACGGGATAGTAGTCGCCGTAGATCCACTGCTGGAAAAACGCGTTCAGGTCCAGGCCGGAAACATTCTCGAACACGGCCTGGAACTGTTCGGTGGTCGCGCTGCCGTGGCCGTAGATATCCAGGTACTGGTTCACGGCCGTGAAGAAGTCGGCCTCCCCCAGCATGTGGCGCAGCATGTGGGGAATCCAGGAGGCTTTGAGATAGCTCAGGTTGTAATCGAAAATATCCCAGATGTTGGAAGTGTTCTCCACGAAGATCGTACCGCCGCCCAGGTAGCGAGCATCGGCCATTTCCTGATGATAGGCTACGACCCCTTCGTTCACCTCGCGCCAGTAAGCCTCGGACCAGGTGGCGAAACCCTCGTTCAGCCAGATATGACCGAAATCGGCGCAGGTCACAAAGTCGCCGAACCATTGGTGCGCCAATTCGTGGGATATGATCCACTGATCGAAGAGGCCCACACCCAGACTTGTCATGGTCTGGTGCTCCATGCCCCCACCCCAGGGGAATTGGGCGTGCCCGTATTTTTCGTTCACGAAGGGATACTCGCCGAAGCCCGCGGAAAAGGCGGTAAGCATGTCCGGTACTATTGCAAAACCACTGGCGGCCTGACCTACCTGATCGGACACCACGTAATATTCCAGGGGCATCGTGTCACCCAGGGCGGAATGGTACTCGTCCTGCAAAAGCGTATAGGGATGGATGGCCAGGGAAACCAGATAGGTGACGATGGAATACCGCTCCTGCCAGGCAAACGTCTTCTTGCCGGGAGCCGGAACCGTCTCGGCGACGAGCAGTCCGTTGCTGGCCACCACCAGGTTGTCCGGCACCGTCACGGTGATGTCCACCGAATCGGCCTTGTCGGTGTTGACGTCCTTGCAGGGCCACCATTCCCGCGCCCCGTAGGGTTCGCTCAAGGTCCAGATCAAGGGCTGGCCGCCGTAGCTGTTCCAGCCGAAATAGTCGCCGGCGGGATTCCCGCTGTAGGCCACCTGGACGCTGACCTGCTCGCCCTGCAAATATGTCTTGTCCAGAGTGACGGTCAGGACTTCGCCCACATGGGCAAAGGGGACCATTACGCCCCCGGCTGAGACCTGGGTGACCGTCAGGCCCAGCAGGTTCAGATCCAGGGTGGCGATGTCGGTTCCGGTCACCTCGGCCTCCACGGTCACGAGGCCCGTCAGGACCTGGCCGACGGGATCCAGGTCGAGAACCAGGTCGTAGAAATGCACGTCGTAGAGATCCATGTTGGGCGTGGCATTGAAGTCCTTGTCACTGTCCCGCAATAACCCCTTGGCCAACAGCCGCGCCTTGGTGTGCGCTTCGTGGAGGCGGGACTGGCGGGTCTGGTAACTGCGGGTCCAGGGGGTGTCTTCGGGAACGGGGGCCAATGGGGTCACGCCGCCCGCGATGGCGGCGGCGAATCCCGTCAGCACGATCGGCAATACCGCGGCCAGTACCGCCGCGGCCTGGCGACCTGGGCTTCGCGATCCACGCAACAACAAGAATGACAACATATTGTCGGCCCATCTCCCCCGGGCAGGACCCACACGGTCCCGCCTTGTTGATGTCGAATTACACGGACGATATTAATTTAGTACAATCGGTACTGTACTCCAATAAGCCCGGCTCTACAACCGGCGGCCCAGGCCCCTGAACCCCGAAACTGGCATCAGGGACCGTTTGATCCCATATTTTGCTGTTCCCGGACGAGCCGGGTTCCAACACAGCAATGCCAAAGGCAGGATGGTATGCCGACGTACGAATATGAGTGCACCCGCTGCGGCCTGATCACCGAAGAGTTCAAACCCATGTCTGCCCCCAGGCGCCAGCGCTGCCCCGAATGCCGCGGCAAGGTCGAGCGCCTGATTTCCGGCGGCATGGGCGTCCATTTCAAAGGGTCGGGCTTTTACATCAACGACTCTCGCGGTAAGATGAGCACCGGCGGCGGCGAATCAACCGCTCCCGCCAAAAGCGAGAGCAAGGCCGACAAGAAATCCGATTAGCTGAATCCCGGAGGACCCCATGGCATCCGCTAGCGTTCTGGTCGAAGTCGATGGACTGAAGATCGACATCAAACCCGGAACCACCGTGCTGCAACTCCTCCAGGACCGCAACAGCCTGGACCCCGACCAGGACGACCCCATCGTCATCGCCTCGATCAACGGCCGCCGCACCAGCCTGGCCGAGCCCCTGTTCGGGGACGAACGGATCCGCCTCATCCGGATGAATGACAAACAGGCCCAGACCACCATCCAGCGGTCCGTGCAGTTTTTGGCCTTGGCCGCGGCCGAGGATCTTTTCCCCGGCCATACCCTCGACGCCCACTTCAGCTGCGGCTCGGGAATGTATTGCGAACTGGACAGGGACGAGCCGCTGACCGCCGCGGAAATTTCCGCCCTGGAAAACCGCATGAAGGAACTGGTTGATGCCGATCTGCCTCTGACCCCCCAGCGATTCGGCCTGCGGGCCCTGTTGAAGATCTATGAGCGCCGGGGCGAACTGCGCCACCTGAAGACCGCCAAATACCTGCGCCGCGACTCGCTTGTCCTGTACAGCATGAATGGTTCGCAGCAGCTGTATTTCGGCAGGCAGCTTCCGTCCACCGGTTACGTGCGCGCCTTCCACCTGGTACCCGAAAGCCCCGGCTTCGTGCTGCTGAGCAACGTCAAGGGCGAGCCTGCCCGCATCCCCGACTACATCCCCCAGCCCAAACTCCTGGACACCTTGCGGGAATACACGTCGTGGGCGGAAAAGATCGGGATGCAGGACACCGGCAGCCTGAACGAGTTCATCGTCCACGGCCGCACCGGCGACCTGATCCAGATCTCCGAGGCCCGCCACAACAAGTTTTTCGTGGAAGCGGCCCAGCGCGTGGCCGACCTCCCGGAGGAAGGCCGCCTGGTCCTGCTGGCCGGGCCCTCGAGTTCGGGCAAGACCAGCAGCGCCAAACGGCTGATGGTCCAGCTCCGTGTCCTGGGCCTGGAGCCCATGGCCCTGTCCCTGGACAACTACTTCGTGGACCGGGACAAAACGCCGCGCGCCGCGGACGGCGATTACGATTTCGAATCGCTGAAGGCCCTCAGGATCGACCGGTTCAATGACGATCTCAAGGCGCTGATGGCGGGCGAGGAAGTACTCCTGCCCCGCTTCGACTTTCGCACCGGCAAGGCGGAAACCACCCGGACAACCACCCGGATCAAACGTGGACAACCCCTGCTGGTCGAGGGCATCCACGCCCTGAATCCCGAACTGACACCCGCCATTCCCACGGTCGACAAGCTGCAGATCTACGTGTCGGCCCTGTGTCATCTGAACATCGACAACATCAGCTACATCAAGACCACGCACAGCAGGCTGTTCCGCCGCATCGTGCGCGACGCCCAGTTCCGCGGCTACACCGCCAGCGAAACCCTGGCCCGCTGGCCCAAGGTCCGGCTGGGCGAGGACAAGCACATCTTCCCCCACCAGGGAAACGCCGATCTGTTCTTCAATTCCGGATTGACCTATGAACTGGCGGTGTTGAAGCTGTGGGCCGAACCGCGGCTGGCGGCGGTGGAATCGGACGACCCCCACTACGGTCTGGCCCGCACCCTGATCGAACTGCTGTCGCTGCTGCTGCCCATCGACGCCAGCGGCGTGCCCCCCACTTCCCTGTTGCGGGAATTCATCGGGGGCAGCGGCTTCAACTACTGATCCGGACCGCCGTCACCCCTCGAGAATCAAGTCCGCCAGCCGGGCGCGGGTTTCCATCATTTCCTGATGGTCCCGGTCGGCTCCGGCCCAGATACCCAGGGCTTTTTCATAGTAGCGGACGGCCTCGGACTTCTTGCCTTCCGTTTCCGCTATCAGCCCCATCAGGGCCAGGGCCCGGGGCCAGGTGCCGCCCCCATTCTGGAGGTAGGCGGCGAAAGGATATTCCACCAGGGGATCGAGGGCCTTGCGCGCCTGGCTGAATTTGCCGGCGCCCAGATAGGCCCGGGCCAAAGCCAGACGGGGGTGCGGAGCGGGCAGGGTCTTCAGGGACAGCTCGATCTCGGCGGCGGCCTCCCGGTAGAGCCCCCGGTACAACAGGACCAATCCCCGCAGATGATGGGCATTCCCCCGGTGGTCATGGGTCAGCTCACCGTTTGCGGGATTCTCCAGGGTGGCCAGGATTTCCTCGGCACCGCTCAAATCATCCATCAGGACCCGTGTTCGGCCCAGGTAGTACAGGGGAACCGCCCCGGGCCAGGTTTCCACCACCCGGGAAAAGTCCGCCTGGGCCATCTCCAGGCGGCCGGCCGCCAGGTGGGTAAGGCCCCGATAGATCAGGATCCAGGATTCCTGGCTGCGGTTGCCCACCCGCCGCACTTCGCCCAGGGCTTTCTGGAGATGGTCCAGGGCCTCGTCATTCCGACCGAGGTAGTACAGGAACTTGGCCTGGCGGTAATCCAGGCTCACCGAAGGTCTGTCCGAACCGGCGGCCAGCGAATCCTGCAGCGCCTGGGCGCCGTCCAGGTCCATCCGGCAGACATGAATCCAGCTCAGGTTGTCCAGGGTCCGGTCCTGGCGGGGTTGGCTGCGCAGCACCCGGGAAAACTGGGCAACCGCTTCCTCGTAGCGGGCGAGCCCCCCGAAGGCGTTGCCCAGGGCGAAATCGATGTACCAGTTTTCCGGAGCCAGTTCGGCCGCCAATTGCAGTTCCGCCAGGGCCCCTTCGTGCTGCGAACTCAGCATGTAGGTGGTGGCCAGATTCATGCGCACATCGAAATCGTCCTCATGTTCCCCCAGCAGCAGGATGAACTTCTCGATGGCCTTGTCGTAATCCGCGCGGTAACGGAAATATTCCGCCTCGATGTAATACTTCTCCCGGTCGCTCAGGGATTTCCGGTTGTCCATGGCCTTGGCGCTGAATTCCAGGGCGTCGTTGGTGCGGGCGGTGATAAAATAGATCCGGCCCAGCTTGGAGTACGCGATCGCGAAAGTCGAATCCGCCGCGACGGCCTCCTGGTAGAAGGTGGCGGCTTTTTCCCAGTCGGCCTGCCCCAGGTGGCGTTCTCCCTGGGTGTAGTACCGCAGGGCCTGCAACGAACTGGTCGTTACCCGGGCCAGGGGTTTGTCCCGGCGTTCGATGGAAAGAAGCGATTCCCCCAGGTCCTTGCGGATGTTGCGGGCCAGGGTGTCGATCGCCTTGAAGACATCGTCCCTTTTTTCCGCCTTGGCGCTTTTCGTGCTGACCGTTTCCCCGGTGACCGGATCGACCAGGCGGGCCCCGATCAGGTAGGAGCTGTCGAGCCTGGTGATCGAACCCTCCAGCACGGCCGCGATGCCCTCCCTCTGGGCCAGTTCACGCCCCAGGTCGGCGGTGATGAGGGAACCGGGTCTCTTCTCCATTCTCCCCAGGGCGTCGGACAGCCGGCGGCCCGTGAACAGGCTCACGTAGGGCGATTGCCCCAGGTCATAGGACAGGGCCTGCCTGATGGTCCCGTCGAAGACCTCGTCCCCGGTCAGGTTATCGAATTCCGTCACCAACAGAAGATCCTGTTTTTCGAAATCCAGGCGGCGGAACGAACCCAGCCGGGAAAAGCCCACCGCGATGATCACGGCCAGGATCACCAGGACCGACCACATCACCCGGCGGGAAAGGAACCACCCGGGTTTTTCCCGCTGGTGGTCCTCCCCGCCCTTTCCGGATCCGGGTTTTCCGGGGAACCAACGGGACAGATCTTCCAGGAACTCACCGGCATCCGCGTGCCTGAGCCGGGAGTTCTTTTCCATGGCCTTTCCCAGCAGTTCCCCCACGGGGGCCGGCAATCCGGGGATCGGTTCCGGATCGACGTTCACCACCTCGTACATGACGGCCTGGGGATGATCCCCGGGAAAGGCCTTCCTGCCGCAGATCAGTTCATACAGGAGCGTTCCCAGGGCCCAGACGTCCGTGGTGAGGTCCACCCGCTGGGCCTGCAGCTGTTCGGGCGCCATGTAGGCCATGGTGCCCATGGTGGAATCCTGGGTGATGACATGGCTTTTGCCCGACAGCTTGGCCACCCCGAAATCGATCAGTTTCACCTGGCCGTCTTCCAGCACGATGATGTTGCGGGGATTGATGTCCTGGTGAACGATTCCCTGCCGGTGGGCCAGCGCCAGCCCCGAGGCGAGCTGGCTGATGATGTCCAGGGCGTCGTCCAGCTTGAGGTTGCCCTCGGCCATGACCTGCTCGAGGTTTTTCCCTTCGTAGAAGGCCATGGCGATGAAGATTTCCCCGTCACGGGATTCGTCGATTTCGTAGATGGTGCAGATGTTGGGATGGTCCAGGGCGGAAGCGGCCTTGGCTTCCTGGACGAAGCGGGCCTTGGCCACCGGCTCGTAGGATTTCGAGGGGGGCATGAACTTGAGGGCCACGATCCGGTCCAGCCGCAGATCTTCGGCCTTGTAGATCACACCCATCCCGCCTTCACCGATTTTGGCCAGGATGCGGTAGTGGGAAATGGTTTGTCCGATCATGGCTCTCCGGATCCGGGAATCGGTTGAGACAGACCCTGACCCGCAGAGCCTAACGCACTCCGGGTGATCAGCACAATGCCGGACTGGAAATCGAGGGAATTCGGCAGCGGTAAAAGCGGAGAATCAGGGAACCAGGAAACAATCCCGCAGCTTGGCCACGGCCGTATCGGCGTCCTTCTCGTTGGTCAGGAAGGAAACGGTCGAAAAGGAGGTGGCGATCATGTGGATTTCGACGCCCGCCTCGCCGGTGGCCTCGAAGACGGTGCCCGCGATGGCGGGCCGTTCGCTGAAATGCGGGCCGTAGATCGAAATCGAGCTGCAGTGGCGCTGGTAATCGATGTTGCGGGCCTGCAACTCGTCCTGCAGGGACTGGAGCAGCCCCAGGGCCTGATCGAGATCGTCCTGGTGGATGGCAAAGCCGATGTTGACCAGGCCTTCGCGGTCGATGAAGGACGTGACACAGGTGATGTTGATGCCCTTGAGGCCGAGTCCGGACAGGGCGCGGCCCGCCAGTCCATAGCCCCTCTTGGCGCCCAGGATCCTGACCAGGACCAGATCATCGATCCTCGTGATGCCTCCGACCGCCATCTTACCCGTCATGACCGTATCTCCAGGTTCGACTGCTCACCCGAAATTTCACGTGGGGCCGCAAACGGACCCCCTCCTCCATGCCCCCAAAACTAGCTTCTCGAATACGCGGAAACAAAATAATCCTTCGGCGCGCCTGATAAATTCCCTCCTGGTCCCCGGGGGGCGCAAGGGGGTTGACATCCCCGGTACCAACCGGTAAAAGCAGGGTACGAGAGCATTTTCAGCACTCGGTGCGGGGGTCCTGCAGATCGGAGGTCCGAAATGAAAAAAGTCGCGGTCATACTGAGCGGGTGTGGGGTTTTCGACGGCTCGGAAATCCATGAAGCGTGCGCCGCCCTGCTGGCCCTGCACCGGGCCGAAGCCGAGGTCGTGATCTGCGCACCGACCGGCCCGCAACTGCACGTCGTCGACCACGTGGCCGGGGAACCCGCCGAGGGTGAAACCCGGGACATCCTGGTCGAAAGCGCCCGGCTGGCCCGGGGCGACATCCGGCCCCTGGCCGAGGTCGAGATCGCCGATCTCGACGCGGTGCTGCTGCCCGGCGGCTTCGGCGCGGCCAAGAACCTGTGCACCTTCGCCGTGGACGGGGAAAACTGCACCGTCCACCCCGAGGTCGAATCCTTCCTGCGCCGGGCCCATGGCCAGGGCAAGGCCATCGGGGCCATGTGCATTGCGCCGGTGATTTTGGCCAAGGTGTTCGGCGCCGACCTGAAGCCTGCGGTGACCATCGGCAACGATCCGGTCACCGCCGGCAAGATCAAGCAGATGGGCGCCCGCCACATCGATTGCGCCGCCGACGAAACCGTGGTGGACGAAGGCAACAACCTGGTCACGACGCCCGCCTACATGATCGCCGGCGACATCGGCGAGGTCTTCGACGGCGCGGCCGCCTGCGTGGAAAAACTGCTCGGCCTTTGCCGCTGATTTCCAGTCCTGCCCACCCCACAGGCGCCTCGGCAAGGAGGCGCCTGTTTTAAGTTGATTTCACCTCCTCCATTGGGTTAGCTTCCCGCAGTTCGGACTTGCCCCATCTTTGAGGAGAAGCTTCTATGTCTGACCAAAAGCCCGCGGGGAACAAATCCCCCTTGTCCAATATCGCCCACCCCGACTTCAAGCCCCGGCGCAGCACCCCCTGGGGGACCGTCGAGGGCCGGGTCATCAGCCTCGTCAGCCGTAAGGGCGGCGTCGGCAAAACCACATCGGCGGTCAACCTCGGGGCGGCGCTGGCCCTGTCGGGGCACACCGTCCTCGTCGTCGGGACCGATCCCCAATGCGGCGTGTGCCGTACCTTGGGCGTTCCCCCGACCGAACTGGCCACCTGCCTGAGCGAAATCTTCTCCGACGGGCAATCCTTGACCGACATGGCCCATCCTTCGGCCCTGCCGGACCTGTTTTTCGTGGCGCCCCGCATCCTCACCCTGGAAGATGAAGAGTCGTATCTCCGGGAAATGGAACGCCATCCCGACACCTTCATCCACGAAATCGACCGCGCCCGCCATCTTTACGACACCATTCTCATCGATTGCCCTCCCGGCCTGGGCGCCACCGCCAGGGCCGCACTGCTGGCTTCGGACGGGTACCTGGTTCCCCTGCAGGCGGAAGAACTCTGTCGGGATTCGGTGGACAACCTGTTGGAATTCGTGGCCACGTTCCGGGCGCGGAACTTTCCCGAGGAAATGCCGGCAGCCGGGCCCGTTCCGGTTCCCCAACCCGGATCCCCGGTGAACCGTTCGGTCGCCCTGGAGGGTGTCTTCCTGACCATGGCCAGCCAGCACACGCGCATGGGCCGGCATGTCTCGGCCCGGGTGCAGGAGGATTTCGGGGACGTCCTGTTCCAGGCCGCCGTGCCCCGCACCACCCGTTTGAGCGAGATGGCCCTGCGGGGCAAACCCGCGGTCATCTATGACCGGCGGTCGGCCGGCAGCCGGGCCTATTTCGACCTGGCGGATGAAATGGTAAGCCGCTACCGTCTGGCGGAGGAAAGCATGGGGCTGGTGCCGGGTTCTTCCATCCCCCACCGGTTCGACCCATTCGGTCCCGAGGCCGACGGGGACGGTGGGGAAGCGATGGAAGTATTATCCTCCCCCCCTGCCCCGACCGGCGGAATGGATAAACTCCTGGCTGATCTGGGCGGAATCCCGACCGAGGAGTCATCCGGACCCGCCTTCGAGGAGCCCACGACGCCGGAAATCGTCTCCCTGGACGATCTGCTGGCCGAAGAGGAAAACCAGGGCAACCGGGAATCCAGCGATGAGGATTGGAGCGACGGTTTCTGGAACAACGAAACCGACGGCGGCGAAAGATTGAACTGAGCCCCGGGTCCGGTTGTCGTACCCCGCAGGGTGGAGGTGGCGAGTTGGCAGCCCAAACCATGAAGTGTCTGGTGTTCGACAAATCCAGCATGGCCTGGGACAAATCCAGGGGATTCACCAGGATGGAAGCCCCCGTGCCCGTCCTGGACGAAAAGACCGATCCCGGCGACGCGGACCATGTCCTGGTCAAGGTCATCTACGCCGGATTCTGCGGCAGCGACCGCGGCATCTGGAACCGCACGGCCTTCAAGGGCATGATTTTCGACAGCCTCAAGCGGGAAAAAAAATCCACCCGTATCATCGGGCATGAAATGGTGGGAGAAATCGTCCAGGTGGGCTCGCGTGCGCAAACGCGGTTCGGCTTCCGTCCCAAGGACATCGTTTCCACCGAAAGCCATATCATCTGCGGCACCTGCTACCAGTGCCGTATCGGCCAGACCCACATCTGCAGCCAGGACGTGATCATCGGCATCGGCCGCGACGGCTGTTTCGCCGAATACATCAAGCTGCCGGCCAACGTGCTGTGGCCCACCGATCCCCGCCGGATCAAGATGAAGGTGGCCGCCCTGCAGGAACCGTTCGGCAACGCCGTGCACGCCTGCACCACCGCCGACCTGCGCGGCAGGACCGTGGCCGTTTTCGGCTGCGGAACCATCGGGCTGTTCGTGATCATGGTGGCCCGCGCACTGGGCGCCACGCGGATCATCGGCATCGAACCCAATCCCGCCAACGGGGCCATGGCCAAAAAACTGGGCGCGGACGACGTGATCCCGGTGGACCTGTCCCGATCCGCCCCCCACGCCTGGAGCGCCGACAAGGAACTGGTCAAGGATGTGCGGGACGCCTTCGGGGGCATCGGCCCGGATGTCTGCATGGAAATGGCGGGTTTCAACTCCAGCGTCAACAACGCCATCCAGTCGGCCCGGCGTGGCGGTGAAGTGATCCTGTTCGGACTGAAACAGGGCAATTTCCACATCCAGGCCTTCGATCGCGTGATCGTCAACGGCCTGACCCTGCACAGCGTGATCGGTCGCCGGATTTTCGAAACGTGGTATATTACCCGCAACCTCCTGGAAGACCGCACCAACGGCATCCAGGAAAAAATCGCCGAAGTCATCCTGGGCGGCGGCGAGGAAGCGGTTGTCCACATCGATGAATTCACCCCGGAATCCTTCGAGAAAACCCTTTCCTTGTGGCCGAAGCCGCTGATCCAGTTCTGACCGGAAATACATGGTCGATTTTGATTCAGGGAGGACCTCCATGAAGATCACCATCGAGTACTGCAAGGTTTGAAATTATGAACCACGCGCCTCCGGTCTGGCGGGCGCCATCAGGGATAAATTCGGGATAAGGCCGGAACTCATCCCTTCCGGCGGCGGGGTTTTCGAGGTTGAAGTCGACGGCCGGCTGGTCTTCTCCAAGAAGGAACTGGACCGGTTCCCCGAGGAGGGGGAAATCCTTACGGAAATCGAGAATCTCACGAGCTGAACCGGGCAAAAAGATCCCCCGGCGCCATTGGCGACGGGGGATTTCTCTATCCAACCCAAGGGGGAACGAGGTCAGTCCTCGCGCGAATCCCCGACCTTTTTCAGTTCCTGACGCAATTCCTTCATCTCCTGCTGCAATTTTTTCAATTCCCGGCGCAGATCCTCGTCCGTCGATGCCTCCCACCGGTCGTGGGAACCGGTCCAGTCCTCGGTGTCGAACTCGTCCAGACCGGCCTGAAGCGCCACCGAGACCTGGGACATGACCTGATCCAGATCCAGTTCGAAGGTGGTATCCTCGTAGGAAAGGTCCAGACGGTTGTCCCGGCCCAGCCGGACCTGGAACTGCATGTCCTCCAGTTCGGCCATCACTTCGTCCAGACCGCTCAGGGCATCGGCCACGATCTCGTGGACCGCTCCCATTTCGATGACCATCTCCTCACCGTCTTCACCGACGATGACCAACTTGGCCTCCTTGTCCTCGCAGTCGGGCTCGTCGGCCCACAGGACCACCGGCAGGAACAGGATCAACAAAGCCAGGATGAACGGCCCCGCTATCTTGAGGGAATCGGCATTTCGTTTGGCATTCATGGTGAACCTCCGGCGGAACCGTATGAAAAAGCGGGACGCCTTCGTGGGTCCCGCTTTCCATTACGCATGATCGCCGGCAGGGTTGCGGCCGATAATCAGAAAATCATTCCCAGGGCCGGCAATTGCAGTGATTTCCAGTAGGCGGGATCGATCTTGAGGCTGACCGAGCCCCCGTCTCCGGATCGAGGCCGCACCATACCGCCGGGGCCGACACCATCGCTCAGGGACGGGCAGGACACCTCCAGCAGGGTCTCATCCCCGTCATCGGCGACAACCTTGATCTCAAGGCCCTGCCCCGCGTGGATCTTGAGGGTCTCCTTCAGGGAAACCGTACCGACCCAGCCCATGCCGGCGGGGGCCGCCAGGCCGATCTGGAAATCATCCGAACGGATCATGCTGCCGGCCGGACTTGTCCGGACCTCCAACCTGGCCCTGACCGGTTCCGTCAACCGGTCCTGATCCAGGCGGATGGTTCCCGAAAGATAATCCAGGGGCAAATGTGCCCTGAGAGCCACCAGGAGATTATTGATGTCGGCCAGCTTCTGCGACCGCTCGGGGTCCGCGCCCAGATGATCGGTGTGCAGTGACGATATCGCCTTTGCCTGGCCGTGGAGGCTCAGCCAGGTACGGGACCAGTCCCGGCCCGCCACCGCCTCATCCTGCAACCGGGCCGCCGTCTTGCGGCATTCCAGCCATGACTTGTCGAACTTTTCCCGGGCCTTGTCGAATTCGAATTTGGCCACGGCCGACAGGTGCCCCGCCCATCGGTCCAGGAACGGAAGACCGTCCGACGTTGCCAGACTCTCCCAGACCTCCGGCGGCGGCTTGAGGTCCATGGTGATCCGGAATCCGGCCACCTGGTCCCTTACCGAACCGGTATACAAATATTCCGGTATCAGTTCGGGATCGCCCCCGTCCTTCAGGTGCAGGACAGCCGCTTCGTACCTGATCCTGGCCAGGAACTCACCATAGGCCCGGGGGTGGAAACGAACCGCCGGATTATCCTCCAGCCGGGACAGGGCACGGGGGGATTCCGCCACCTTGGCCGCCAGCGTGACCGGCTTTTTCAGGGCCGAATACAGTTCCAGGGTACCGGTCAAAAGCCCCGGAATCCGTCCTTTGGGAAACATGACCGTCTGGGCGCGAAGATTGGTCAAAATGACCCGGATTTCCGACGACGGCCAATCCTGGTCCGCCAATCCGCGGCGGTAGGGCAGGAAGGTCTGATCCCCCCTGCGCTCGGCCTTCTTGAGCCGGACCAGGGCGAAGGCGCTGTTGGTGTAGGCCCGGGTCATCCGGCTGGCAGTCGGTGCCACCTGGCCCGCCGCCTGGCTGAGCGCTTTTTCCCATTCCCGTGAATAGGTTGAAGCTTCGAAAAGTGTCAACAGCAGGGCCATCCCGGACACGTGACCCCGGGTCTGGTCCAGGACCTGCTTGGCCTCGAGGGTTCCCAGGTCACGCCGGACATCCTGGAGAACGCCCTTGCCCACCCGGGACAACGAGTCCCGGCGGGCAATGACGGCCTGATCGGAAAGGGTGGAAATGTCCCGCCAGAAGACCCCCGCGGCCAGGGAATACCAAGCCAGTTCCAGTCGGGTCAATTCGTTTTCCAGGACCAGCCCCTGGTCGGCCAGGGATTGCAACCTCTGCGCTTCACGATCCGGCCGGCTGGCCTGCTGAATGCCGTCGGCCGCCAGTTTGGCGAACAGTTCCACCTGTTGGTTCAACGGCTGCACCGCCAGGTCCCGCAGATTGGCCAGGGCCTTGTGCCTTCCCTTGTCGACGGAAGGGTTCAACCCCTTGCCGGAGTTGGTCAACAATTTCAACTGGCGCCCGTAGACCTCGCCGACATCGACGACTTCCAGCAGGGTGGCGGCACGTTCGGTCCTGGGTTTTTCTCCCATCAAACCCTGAAGGTTGGCCCACTCCAGGCTTTCGGCGAGGGTCCTGCCCTCTTTCCACATCAGACCCGCAGTGCCTGCCAGAGCCAGGATGAGCACCAGGACGGCAACACGCACGGCATTGGCTCGGGGAAACCTGCGGCCTCTTGATTTGGTCTTCGGATTGGGGAATTTCCGCACCAAGGGGCTGGGCTTTTCGGGTTTCGGGCGGACATTCGACCTGGCAGGCACAGGACTCGGGCCAGGGCCCGGGGAACCGGCCTGGGATGCGTCCGGCGCCTGCCAACGGGTCCTGGAGGGTTTCGACCTGGGCAGCGAGGCCTGGAGCGAATCCAGGGCCAGCGGTGGTTCCTGCCTGTCCCGCGAAGAACCCTGCACCGGCATGGCCGCCGAAACGGTTTCCTTGCGCAGATTGTCCTGTAAATCAGGGGTGGGCCTGGAATGAACCTGTTGCCGCTGACTTGTCCTGGAGACCCCGGCCAGATCACCAGCGGCAAGATATTTGCGGATCTCCTCGATGTAGTTGTCGACTCCCTTGACGTTGTCCCCGGCCAACCAGGCCATCATCATTCTCTGCCAGCCGGCGAAGACACATCCTTCGGACTCCACGCCCGCCAGGGTGTAGTTATTGGCTTCATTGGGCGCGAAAGAGGTGAAGCGCAGTTTTTTCCGGGCCTTTTCGGGCATGCAGGCGATGATCAGGGCCAGGCACCGGTCACTTTGTGCATTGGCCTGTTCGATGGGCATCAACAACTTGCCTTCGGCGATGAGTTTGACCACCGCTTCATCGACAAGTCCGATGTCGCTCTCGTTGGGGGCCGGATCGACCAGGGGTCGGGTGGAATCGTAATCGATTTCGGCCCTCTGCAATTTTACCTGGGGATTCCATTCGTCGCAAAAGTCCACCGCCTGGGCCACGGCGAAGGGATTGCGCAGGAACGTGGCGTACGACCCCTCGGACAGAACCACGGCGTGGAAAAGCGGGTTCAAGCCCCGGCCGGCGCGGATGACCGTGAAAAGGCGGCCGGGGATCGCGCGTATGGTCGAAGTCAAACTGAAGGACATCAGCGCGGGTTGTTCCAGGCCCAGCGGGGGCGGCGGACCCCAGTTGTCGCACAAGCGGACTATTTCAGCGGCGGCTTTGTCTCCCATGCCCGAAGAACTCGCCAGGACCGACTTGCTCGGTTTGTCGTCCTTTAAATTGACCCCGTAAAGCAACTGTTCGATGAAAGGCATATTCCGACCTCTTGAGACAAAGTGAATCCCTCCCGTTCACCTCCCTTTTCGGCCGCAAATGCCCTTTCCTGAGCCTCAACCTCGTTTCCAACAGCTGCCAACAAAAAACCGGCCTCTCCTGTTACGGGAGAGGCCGGAATCGGGATCGGAAACGGCGGATCAGATGTCCCTTTCCAGGCCCAGACGTTTGACCTTGTCCACGTTGCCCGGGGATTGGGCCGCGGGGTGTTCCGTTTCGAACATTTCCTGGGGCATTTTACCCGTCAACCACGAGGGATTCATGGGGTACACGTGGGGATTGAACATGACCCCGTACATGTGCCAGATCAGAATGGCCAGGAACGCCAGCCAGGCCTCGTAGTAGTGGATGACCAGGAAGACCTCCATGACACCCTTGCCGATGTAGGCGGTCAGGGGCTTTTCGAACCACATGGCCAGACCGGTCAGGACCATGACCACCGTCCCCCAGATCAGGGCCCAGTACTCGGCCTTTTCCACGAAGGAGAAGCGCCTCATCTGGGGATGTTCGTCGGTCCGCCCCAGGTTGTACATGAACATGCCCCAGACCTGTTTGGCATCGTTCCAGTTCGGTGCGATGTCCCTCAGGAAGATCCGGCCCTTGACCGTCACCAGATAGCCCAGGTGCCACAGGGAACCGAGGATCATCACCACGGCGGCCACGCGGTGGATCATGCCGCGCACGAACGCGCCTCCTTCGTGCCCGAAGATCATCTTGGCCCACCAGGCGTCGTAGAAGCGCAGTGAGAAACCGGTGATGACCAGGACCGAGAAGGAAACGGCCAGGACCGTATGCTGGACCACCTCGTCGGCCTCCATGCGCCGCACCTGCTTTTTCCGCAGGACGTTGCGCACCTGGCGCAGCCAGTCCAGGAAACAGTAGACAACCATGCCGCCGATGATCAGCAGGATCATGACCAGGTAGATGGTCCGGACGTAGTAGGGCCAACCCTCGGCCACACCGGTGACCGGCTCGTGGATCTTGGTTTTGGCCGCCTTTTCGGCGGACATCCCGTGGTGACAGTGACCGCAGGTTTCCACCAGGTTGGAGGCCGCAACCGAAGAGCGCGGATCGTCCGAAGGCAGAACCATGTGGGCGGCGTGGCAGGACGAGCAGTTGGCCACCGTCTGGTCGCCGGCACGGCTTTTCAGGCCATGATAGGAATCGACGTAGGACTGCAGCCTGCCGGAGGGCAGGTCGTATTTTTCATTCAGCTTGGCCGAATCATGGCAGGGAGAACAGGTGGCCTCGGCCACGCGGAAGGGGCTGACCGGCGAGCGGGGATCGTCCGTGGCCAGGATCCCGTGCTCCCCGTGGCAGGTGGTGCAGGTGGGTGAGTCGACCTCGCCCCGGGCTACCAGTTCCCCGTGGATACCCTCTTCGAATTCCTTCTTGATCGTGCTGTGACACTTGCCGCAGGTCTTGGAAATATTGAAGAAGTTGATGGTCGATTCGATGTTGCCCGGAGGCAGGATCCGGTGGGCGGTACCCCCGCTGGAGTGGCAATCGTTGCAGGAGGCCGCGGTATCGACGCCGCCGGCGGTAGCCGTACCGTGCACGCCCTTCTGGTACACCTCGATGGGGTGCTTGAATTTGATGTTCAGATCGGCCAGGAAATCCTGATTCTCGTGACAGGATCCGCAGGTTGCCGGCAGGTTCGAGGCGTGCACCATGGATTCGGAATCCGTATGGGGCAGGATGTTGTGGCTGCCGTGGCATTCCTGGCAGGTGGGAACATCGGGTGAAACGCCGACAGTCCCGCGACCGTGCTGCTTATAGACTTCGACGGTTTCTTCGTGGCAAACACCGCAATCGGGTTTGGCCAGTGCCGCAGCATGGGGAACCTTGTGGATGTCGATATGGCAATCCGTGCAGGAAAAATCCTCGTGGATGCTGCCACGCAGATCCTCCGTGGTCACCTCCGAGGGAACCCCACCGGTATTGGTATGACAGTCGGCGCAGACTTCATCGGGGAAATCTCCGGCGAATGCCAGGGGGACCACGGCGACAAATGCCAGAAGCACCGCGAGGATTTCAATCCTTGCTCGTGTCATTTTCCTGAAACCTTTCCCTGAACCCCGGTGACAACAGATTCGCGGGCCCAGAATATATGCGGCATCCACCTGCCCGCGCGTTTTGGGCGCGGACAAGGTGCTGAAGCAGGCCGTCCGGTGGGCCGGATCATCGACAACCCCGCAGCCCCACCCTGCTGAAATCTTAACAGCATCCAGGCGCCACCGGTCGACCCTTTCAGTTTGGGCGACGAAATATCCCCGTGGATATCGTGTCCCTTTCACGGCTTCAATGTTAATGGGCAGGGGGGGCAATTCCAAAAACAAAGTCCTTCAACATATTCATTTTAATTGACTTAATCCCTATCATTTCCGTGGGCTATCCGGAATCCAACCCTTTCGGGAGGGTGAAGAGGAGTAATTGAAAGTGAATCCTCATAGTGGCAAATACATGACATCCCTAAGGGTAAATTGTTGTAATTTCACAGCTTGAATTAAAGAATACTCTTTTTAACTCTTTTTAATGAACAAAGTTATGAAAATCTACTTGGACACCGGGGGAAATCTTGGGCAATTTTGCCGGGAATAGTCAACCCGTCAATTGATTAACACTTTCAATCCGGTTTGGTTATTTGCTTATCAGGCCACTCCTGGTGGTTTTTCCTGACAACCTGGCCCCAACAACCCCTAAAGGTGAGGTCCGTTTCATGGATCGAAGAAATTTCAGCCAGAAGACACCGGGCAGCCCGCTCCTCCTGTTGTGGGGGCTGGTTTTCTGCCTGGCATTGTCGACCGGCGCGCTTGCCCAGGCTCCTGACGACTTCGCGGGCGCCGAAGCGTGCCTGGATTGTCACGACGACATGGCCGCCGAGTTTTCGCGCACCGTACACGGGCAGCTGGCCGATTACGAGTATCCCGGCCTGGCCGGCGGCTGCGAGTCCTGCCACGGCGCCGGCGCCGCCCACGTCGAATCCGAAGACCCGGCCGACATTTTCCTGCCCACGGCGGAGATGGGAAACGACGGCACCGATCTGTGCCTGGATTGCCACAAGACCGGGCACACCCTCAACTGGGAAATGAGCACCCACGCCGAATCCGACGTGTCCTGCCTTTCCTGCCACAAGCTGCACGACAACTCCTCCAGCCGGGCCCTGCTGAACGGCACCGAGGAAGATGTCTGCTTCACCTGCCACATGGACACCCAGAGCAAGTTCCAGCTGCCGAGCCACCACCCGGTTCGTGAAGGCTTCATGACCTGCTCCAGCTGCCATGACGTCCACGGCAACCAGTTCCAGGAGATCGCCGCCGGCGAAACCTCCCGGGACGCCTGCCTGGTGTGCCACCAGCAGCATGCCGGTCCCTTCGTGTTCGAACATTCTCCCGTCATGGAAGACTGCATGATCTGCCATGACGTGCACGGCACCGTGGCCAACAACCTGCTCCGGCAGAACGAACCGTTCCTCTGCCTGCAGTGCCACCAGCCGCACTTCCACAGCATTTTGACCGGGGCCGAGGGTGATTTCGGCACCCCGGGCAACGTCAGCGACAGGGACCCGGGTTACGCCGGCCTGAGCATGACTTCCCATGCCGACAGCATGAAGAAAGTGATGCTGACGAAGTGTACCCAGTGCCACCAGTCGATTCACGGAACCGATCTGCCTTCCCAGTCCATCACGGGACAGGGCCGGGCGCTCAACCGATAACCCTCACGGCGGGCCGGTCGAAGGCCGGTCGTCGAACCACTACATACGAGGTGATTATGAGAACGCGAAACCTGATCATGTGCTCTGCGGTCCTGTTGATGTGCTGGACCGCTGTCAGCCTGGCTGACGAAGAGGGTGCATTCGTAGAGGGATCCGCATCGGTCGGCGCTCACTACAGCCATTTCACCGACAACCCCGTGCGGGTCGGCGAATATGTGAACCTGAACGCCACCAAGGACCTTCAGGCGGACATGATCCTGAACCTCTTCGGGGGTACGGACAACACTCTCTACAACATCAATCTCGATTACCGTGATGTCGCGACCAAGAGTTTCGAATTCGGGGTGGACACGAAGAGCCTCCTGGCCGCGGATTTCCGCTACGGGTCGTTCATCCACAACCTGGATCACGACAACATGCGGAACCTGCAAGGCAAGGCCGGCGGGAAACAGGTCTACAATACCGACAACGACCCCATGGGCCGTTACTTCATGGAATACGAGCAGTTCCATGGGAACATCAAGGTGGACATGCCCTTCCTGACCGACGGCCAGGTCACCCTGGGCATGTCCGACCAGCGCAAGTCCGGTTACAAGCAGGCCATGTCCATCGACCACTGCGCCTTCTGCCATGTGGAAAGCAACGCCCAGCGCGTGGACCAGCAGACCCGGATCTGGAAGGCCGGCGCCGAGGGTTCCCTGGGTCCCGTCTCGGTGAACTACGACTTCGCCAAGACCGATTTCGTGGACAGGGCCAACGCGCCGGAGCACCGCTGGAAAACCGCGATGCATCCCGTCAAGGGCCCGATCGATCCCGTTTCCGGTCTGGATTATGTCGCCGAATTCGGCAGCCGGCTGGGTTTCCACGACGTGACCCTGCCCTATGCCCGAACCGCGGACAACGACAAGCTCAGCCACAGCGCCGGGATCAAGGTCGATCTCAAGCGGGCCGGCACCCTGAAGGGTTCCTACACGAACACCAACCGGACGAACTACCATACCGGCATCGAGGGCAAGTTCGACGCCGGAGCCCTGGGCTACGCGGTCAGGCTGACTCCCAAAATGCGCCTGACCGGCAAGTTCCTGGCCTACGAAACCAAGGTCGACGACGCTTTCGTCGATCTGCCGCTGTTCCGTGACGGACGCGGCGCCGGCGGCCTGGACTTCGACTGGAACCGGATCTCCTCGGCCAACCGCAAGGTCTACCAGGGCGATCTGAACCTCGGATGGAAAGTGGCCAAGGGCAAGCACCTGAAGGTGAACTGGCGCTACCAGATCATCGACCGGCCGGCCATGGCCCAGAGCCAGACCAACTACGTCTTCGACGGCGCCAACGTCGGCCCTGCGGGGATCGTGGAAACGCTGCCCTCCGAGGCCTTCGAGAACAAGACAACGGTCAACCGGGTCAAGCTGCGGTACGACTCCCGCATCGGCATGAAGGGCAACTACAACCTGACCTACACCTACACCGGTGTGGACAAGCCGTTCATGAATCCCACGGCCATGTGCGAGGAAAGCCTGATCGGGACCGGCAGCGCCCATCCCGGCGGCACGGCTGCTGGACGGTTGTACTACTTCCAGCGCGAGCGTTTCGGCAACGGGTCCAACCAGGCCAGCCAGTCCCACAAGGCAACGGGCCGGGCGTCGTTCCAGATCACCCCCCGCACATCGATCAACGGGTTCGTGACCTACGCGCAGGACAAGAACGACGAGCTGAACATCTACCAGTACGATCGGGACTACCTCTCCCCCGGTTTGAACCTGTGGACCGCCCCGGCGGACCAGATCCTGTTCACGCTGGGCTGGACCTACAACAAGGTCAAGTCGAACGAGAACATCTGTATCCCGATATTCGATGGCTGAGCGGGTCACATCGAAGGCTCCGGTTCGGAGCTTCCCGAGCATTACGACTCCGTCAGCACGCAGTCCGATTACACGACCGACACGAACGTGTTCTTCATGAACGCCAACCTGACCGCCACGGAGAAGCTCAGCTTCTTCGCCGAAGGTGTCTACTCCCTGTCCAAGGGCAGTGCGACTTCCTGGGGGGACGTGACCCCGGAAGAGGATCACCATTTCGCAGTCAGTACCCCGGACTACGACTTCTCGAAGGTCAACGAATACAGCGACCTCGAGTACACGCAGCTGGAAGGTACCCTGGGCGTGAACTACAAGCTGGACAAGAGAGCCACGGTTTACGGCTCGGTCAACCTGATGAAACTCCAGGATGACCAGGAGTACGTCTACGGCGACCTGACCGGCATGATCGTCACCTACGCCACCGGTATGACCGTGGGCTTCTAGCCGAAGTCCACGTACCTGCAACACCCGGCAGGGTGACAAGAACGAGGGGGGCCATCACGGCCCCCCTCTTCCCTCTCCTCCCCCAGGCAAACCGCAAAGGTCAACCAAACCGGCCGGTGATGTAATCCTCGGTTTCCTTGAGCAGCGGATTGGTGAACAGCCTGGCCGTCGGCCCGTATTCCACCACCTGTCCCAGATACATGAAGGCGGTGTAGTCGCTGACCCGGCTGGCCTGCTGCATGTTGTGGGTGACGATCAGCACGGTGTAATCCCCCCGCAGGCGCAGGATGAGTTCCTCCACCTTGGAGGTGGCGATGGGATCAAGCGCGCTGCAGGGCTCGTCCATCAGCAGGACTTCGGGTTCAGCCGCGATGGCGCGGGCGATGCACAGCCGCTGTTGCTGTCCGCCGGACATGCTGAGCGCACTCTCGTCCAGCCGGTCCTTGACCTCGTCCCACAGGGCGGCGCCGGTCAGGGCCCTTTCGCAGACGTCGTTCAGGACCGCCCGGTTGCGCTCCCCGTTGATCTTCAGGGCGTAGACCACGTTCTCCCGGATGCTCATGGGGAACGGATTCGATTTCTGGAACACCATGCCCATGCGGCGGCGCAGCTCGATGACATCGACGTTTTTCCTGTAGACGCTGTCGGGTCCCAGCTTCATGTCGCCCGTGATCGAAACCGTTTCGATCAGGTCATTCATCCGGTTAACCGACCGCAGCAGCGTGCTCTTGCCGCATCCCGAGGGACCGATCAGCGCCGTGACCTTGCCCTTCGGGATGACCATGTTGACGTCGAAGATGGCCTGCTTGTCCGCGTACCAGAGGTTGAAGCCCTCGATGTCGAGAACCGCTTCCTCCTCGGCCAGTTCGGTGTGGACCGTGGCCGGAACGACCTCGCCGGCGGCGATTCGGGTCAGGCGATCGGTAATGACCTGTGGTTCGGCCTGTGACATGACATCCTCTCTAGAACTTGGACCCGCTGAATTTGCGCGCCAAGCGGGACCGCAGCCAGATGGCCGCCGCGTTCAGGAACAGCACGATGCCCATCAGCAGCATCGTCGTGGTGAAAACCATGGGTTTGGCCGCTTCGGAGTTCTGGCTCTGGAAACCCAGGTCGTAGATGTGGAATCCCAGGTGCATGAAGCTCCGTTCGGGATGGAAGAACGGGAAATGCTGGTCCAGCGGCAGCTCCGGGGCCAGCTTCACGGCGCCCACCAGCATCAGCGGCGCAACTTCCCCGGCTCCCCGGGCCATCGCCAGGATGGCGCCGGTCATGACCCCGGGCAGGGCGCGCGGCAGCACGACCCTTTGGATGGTCTGCCATTTGGTGGCGCCGCAGGCGAAGGAGCCCTCCCGCATGGAGGTCGG
>JBDLKA010000056.1:0-22530 GCA_039714075.1 Candidatus Krumholzibacteriota bacterium
CAGCCCTATTGGGTAAGTGAAGGCAATATCCTGGGGCGGTCCAACCGCTTCAACGCCATGCTGGTCGGCGCGGAATTCGGGCGAATCCTGCCGGTGGGAGTACGGTCCGCCGTGGACCTGTTCGTGGGCGCGGGGGGCGATGTGGTCACCCCCTTCAAGGATGAGGAAATCTACCTCGGCACATTCAACCTGAACGCGGGTTTGGGCTACCGGCTGTTTCTGGGCCGGGAGCGAAACGTGAGTCTGGGGCTGGATGCGCGGCGCGAGTGGATCGGCGAACGCAACGAGGGTCGCTACAGCATGTCGGGGGGTGCCTGGAGCCTCCGTTTCACCCTGGGAATCGCCTACAACAACGGCGATGCCCGCCGCCTGGAATCCCTGGGTCAATAAAGCCAAATTTCCCAGTCTCCCGGTGGGCCATGGCGCCCGGCAAACCTCCAGAATCCCCTTGTTTCAAGCTGTTTTCCTGTTTACATTTGTCAGGAAACCAACAGGGTCTGTGTAATTTCTCACAGGCTGATATCTGTGTTTGGGTTTTGAGGGGCGGCGGCTGGCCGAGAGGCTGGACGCCCCCTTTTGATCGACAACCTGATCAAGGAGTAAGGACGATGAGTTTCCAGGATCGTCTCGCAAAACTGCTTTCCGGTTCCAATATTCTCGACAATCTTCCCCGCAAGGATCTGGTCCAAGCCGCGGTCGACAACAAGGAAGCCCTCATCAGCAAGTGTGGCGCGCTGGTGACCTGGACACCTCCCGAATCCACGGGTCGCAGCCCGCTGGACACGCTCATGGTCAAGCGGCCCGAGAGCGAAGCGACCATCGACTGGACCGCCGCCAACAACATTCCCCTGGATCCCGAGACCTTCGACATGATGGTCGACGACGCCCTGGAGACCCTGGGCAAGAGCGACAAGGTGTACGTCAGTGACCGCGTGGTCGGCGCCGACGCCAGTTACGCCCTGCCGGTCAAGACGGTCGGCAACTTTGCCCTGACCCAGGTTTTCACCAACAACATGTTCCGGGATGTTCCCAAGGGAATCGACAAGAGCATCTTTGCCGAGCGCGGCTTCACCATCCTGGTCTGCCCCTACGACAAGTTCGATCCCAAGCGTTACGAGGGCCGGGTGCGCGTCGATCCCCGCATCGGCACCACCAGCACCATGGCTATCGCCATGGACTTCGACCAGCGCATCGGCGTGGTCTACGGGTCGGCCTACTGCGGCAGCGTCAAGAAAACCCTGTTCACGGTCATGAACTACATGCTGCCCGCCGAAGGCATCCTGCCCATCCACTGCTCGGCCAACGAAGGCCAGAAGGGCGACATCGCGTTGCTGCTGGGTCTGAGCGGCACGGGCAAGACCACCCTGAGCGCGGTTGCCGAACGGGCCCTGCTGGGTGACGACGAGCACGGTTGGAGCGGCAACGGCATCGCCAACTTCGAGGGTGGCTGCTACGCCAAGCTGATCGACCTGGATCCGAACAAGGAACCGGAGATCTTCAAGGCCTGCTTCCACGAGGAAGACTACCTCACCCACGGGGCCATCGTCGAAAACGCCATGATGTATCCCACCGGCGAATTCGACCTGTACGACGACCGGTTCACGCCGAACAGTCGCGGCTCCTATCCGTTGAGGTCCCTGACGAACATCAACGAGTCCAGCACCGGCACGCACCCCAGCACCATCCTGTTCCTGACCGCGGACGCCAACGGCGTGCTGCCTCCGGTCAGCAAGCTGACCAAGGAGCAGGCGATGCTGTGGTTCATCATGGGCTACACCAGCAAGCTGGCCGGTACCGAGACCGGAGTGACCGAGCCCAAGAGCGCGTTCAGCCGGTTCTTCGGCGCGCCCTTCATGCCCCGCAACCCGGATGAATACGCCGACCTGCTGGGCAAGAAGCTGGACGAGCACGACACCCAGGTCTACCTGATCAACACCGGCTGGAGCGGCGGCCCCTACGGCGTCGGTTCCCGGATGGACATCATGTTGACCCGGGCCATGGTCGCCGCGGCGATCGACGGTTCGCTGAAGGACGTGGAATTCAAGCAGGACGAGGTCTTCAAGGTCCTGGTCCCGACCACGTGCCCCGGCGTGGATGATCCTAGCATCCTGTTCCCGGTCAACACCTGGGACGACAAGAACGCCTACCGCGAACGCGCCCTGAAGCTGGCCGGTGACTTCGCCGCCCAGTGGGACAAGGCGTATGCGGACAAGGGTATCGATCCGGCGATCGCGAAGGAGTGCCCGGGCAAGTAGTACTGCCCGGCACCCTGAACGCAAATGCGGATGTATGGAAACGGGCGCCCCTTCTTGGGGCGCCCGTTTTTTTGAACCGAGGTTTTCCTGTTCAACCGGTTTTCGCACCCGACTCCCGGAATATGGCGATGCTGGTGACCCCGAATACCAGACCCAACTGGAACCAGACGTTGAGCATTCCCCATCGGGCTTCGTTCACGACCGGGGTGACCACCGAATCCATTCCCAGGGCAAGAAAAACCGCGATGACCAGGAGCATGACTCCGGCCCCGATTCGCGGCCAACGCCGGACGAGGAAAGCCAAGCCGGCGATGGCGACCAAATGAACCAGGGATGCCGCCAGGAAATACCCCTCCAGCTCGATTTCGTGTTTCAGGGAATAGGTCAGGGGAGCCAGGCCCGTCAAGGACACGGCAAGGAGAATGCGGAATACGCCATGACGTGCGCCCCAGTACTGGATGAGGTAACTCACCAGAAAAACCCAGATCACAGCCTTGTGGAGAGTTTCAAGGTTAATGGGCCTTTGGTTCATTTCCGAAGGTTGAAACCATCCGGTGGCGACCAAAAGGTAGTTCAGGGATATCAATGTTCCGACGGCCAGGAGCCCATGGAAACCGGCCCGATGCATGATACCGGTGGTCCATTCGTCCCCGTCGTCGAGCACTTTGATTTCCCGAAGGATGGAGGGGGCGAACACGGCCAGGACGACCACTCCGGCGGCCAGGGGAAAAACGTACTGCAGGAAAAGAGCGGCCACCGCGATTCCGATGGCGAACCAATCTGCCGACGGCAGGCGACGCACGGATGTTCCGGTCATTCCTCTTCCCTTTCGTCCTCCAGCTCGAACAGTTCCTCGACAGACATGCCGAGGGCGCGCGCGAGCTGGAATGCCAGGAGAGCGGAGGGCACGTATTTACCCTTTTCGATCGCCAGCACGGCTTGCCGGCGAACCCCGACCAGGTTCGCCAAATCCTCCTGAGTGAGGTCCAGGCGTGCTCGGTGCTGTTTGATGTGGTTGAGAAGTTTCATGTCGTAAAAGTACGGTATAGCGAACTTTTTGTCAAGTATAAATAACTTTTTGTTTGGAATTGATAACAGAAAGGCCCCCCGGGGGGCCTTTCTCAGGTTTTCCGCGGCTTCGGATGCGAATTCAAAATGAATACCGCCAGACCGGTCCCGGCAACCAGCAGAGCGGCTCCCACCCAAGGTGAAGCGAAATTATCGGCCCAGGCGATCGCAAAGGGTTTTCCACCGGGAACGAAGTGGGATAAAGCCACCTGAAGGGGCAGGAAAAGATAAAGAATAAAGGCCGCGAACCTGGTACGGGCCGCCAGCAGGATCCCCAGGCCTACCGCCAGCGCGGAGTTGATGATGACCCAGGGTGCAACAGGATCGTAAACCCGTCCCAGCAGGAAGATGATCAGGGGCCAGGTCAGAAGCACGGGCCAGACGTGGACGGCCAGGCTCAGGACGCGAACCAGATTGGCTGCTTTCCGGGTGACGGGGAGGTGCAACCAGAATTCGGCCCGGCCCGACAAGGTGCCTCCCATCAGGCCCGAACCCGTCAACAGGACGGGAAAAACGGTCAATAGGAGACTTCCCATGTAATTGAAGATCACTCCATCCGGCGCGGCATCGGTGGAGACGTTTTCGGTGACGGCCAGCAGCAGACCCCACACGCCGATTCCCGCACCCAGAGTTGCCAGTTGCAGCCACCACAACTGCCGGATTTCAACGGCCAGCAATGAGATCATCAGGAACACCTCACATTCCGGGGCAGGGGTCGGGCGAGAACTCGGGGAATCGCCAGGAGGACCAATACCAACAGGATCACCGAGGGCCAGGGGGTGGTCATGGTCTCGAAGACCTCCTTGAATGTTTCATGGCTGTGGGGAGGAAATATCAGGAAGGGAAAAATGCCCGGAACCGCCGCTCGCCAAAACACGTTGACCAGCATTCCATACAGTTGATAAAGAAGCAGTCCAAAAGCCGAAAACACGAACATCCAGGGATGGATCGGGATGCCGTTGATTGGTAATTGCCAGACCAGAAAAGCCCAGGCGGGCAGGCAACAAAGGAATAATATGCCGCCGCTCAACAGGAGCGATTGGTTGATCTGCCTCCTGGACAAGGGCAGGTTCACCATGACGCCGGTGTTTTGATGAACCCCCAGAATGAAGATGACCCAGGGTGCCATGGCATAGAGAAGGCAGAAGTGCAGGACCTTCATCCCCAGGAAACGATCGACCGTCTCTTCGGGACATGACGCGCAACCGAGGTCGTTCATGGCGATGATGAAAATCAGGGCGAACATCGCCCAGCCCCCCAGCAGGTAAAGACCGATGCGGCGCCGGTCGGCCGCGGCCAGGCGCAGGAGATCACGCGTCCGGGACATGATAGTCTCCCTTCATGACATGAACGGCGATCTCTTCCAGGGTCAGGGCCGAGGCGCGGATGGATTCCGCGCCCAGGGCGCCGACTTCCGCCTGGGTTTTTTCTCCCGCGGAGGTGATCAATTCGTGAACCCGCCCCTGCTGGGTGTGCCGGACGGCGCCGGAGAATTCCGGGACCTCACCGGCGTACTGGAAACGCAGCCGGCGCCAGCTGTCGATCAGGTCGTCCTTGGCCACGTCCAGAATGATTCGTCCCCGTTCCAGGAAAACCAGGTCATCGGCCAGGCGGTGCAGGTCGTCCAGGATGTGGGTGGAATAGAAAACGGTCATGTTCCCGTTGTCCATCATCTCGCACAGGACGTCGAAAACCTCGGTTCTGACCACCGGATCCAGGCCTGCCGTCGGCTCGTCGAACAGGGCCAGGCCCGGCCTGTGGGCAAGGGCGGCCACCAGGGACAGCTTGACCCGGTTGCCGGCCGAATGCCGTTTGATCTTTTCCTCGAGATCAAGATGGAACCGGTCGGCGAGCTCACGGGCGAATGAGGAATCCCACCGCGGATAGAAACGGGCGACCAGATCCAGGAAGGCGGTCCCGTTCATCCATTCGTAGAAAATCGGCTTGTCGGGCACATAGCCCACGGATTCCTTCCAGACACCTTTTTCGGGATCCGCGGGTTGGTCACACACTTCGATCAGACCGGCATCCCGGTCAAGGATGCCGGCAATGGTTTTCATGGTGGTGGTTTTGCCCGAACCATTGGGTCCGACCAGTCCCACGACCCGGCCCGGTTTCAGATCCAGGTCCAGGGGCCCGAGGGTGAAGTTCCGGAAACCGACTTCCACATCACGCATGCCGAGCGCGTATTCCATGGTCAATCCTCCTTCCCGGTCGAGCCGGGTTCTTCGAGGTCGGACGCGAGAGAGTCGCGGACGAGTTTCAGGATTTCCCGGTCCGTCAACCCCATCAGGCGGGCTTCGTTCAAGGGGTCCCGCAAGGCCTCGGTGACCCGCCGGGTGGCCTGTTCCTTCCGGTCGGACCTGTCGATGGGCGCCACGAAAAATCCCTTCCCCTGCCGGGGGTAGATCATCTTTTCCCGTTCCAGATCCTCGTAGGCCCGCTGAACTGTGACCGCCCCGACCCGCTCTTCCCGGGCCAGTCCCCTGATGGAAGGCAGCTGGAAATGTTCGGGCAGTTCGCCGCTGAGAACCATTTCCCTGATCCTGCGGACGATCTGTTCCCGCAGGGGCAAAGGAGACATGTCGGATAATTTGAGCTGCATCAAAACCTCCACTGTACTCATATAGAGTATACAGTGGGTACGGTGGTGGCAAGGGGAGGTTGCAAGTTTTTTTCGACCGGCGCCTTTGCGGACCGGCTACTTAACATAATTTTGCCCCCCGGGGGGTGTTTTTTGGTGGGATATTCCTCTCTGACGGGATATACCAACATAATGAAGGATATTTGAGCGTTGTATCGCCGACTCGAATACGGCGCTGATACGCTATTGCACGCACAAAAACAAAATTGCAGGGGTGGGTGCGAAAGAATGCAATCGATTGACCTAATACGCGATAACCTGAAGAAGAGTTCTGACCGTGTCCTCGCTCGCGTCGAAGAAATGCGAGAGCATTGTGTGGTTTACCCCACCGTGAACGGGGGCGGTCACACGCTTTGGGTCCTGGGGCACTTGGCCTACATCGAGGGGCTCGTTATCCGCGTGTTCATGCAATCGGAACCGAATCCGCTGGCCGATTGGGAGGAACTTTTCGACGGAACCGACACGACCGGGGATTTGAACCGGTACCCTCCGTTCGATCAGGTTTTAGCCAAGTGCCGCGAGATGCGTGAGCGGACGGTGACGATTCTTGATTCACTTACCGAAGAAGACCTCGACAAAGTATGTGTTAACACGCCTAAGGGTTATGAAGATACATTTGGCACCTACCGCCTTTGCCTGCAGTATGTCGCCGACCATTGGTATATGCACCGCGGTCAGTTGGCCGACGCGCGCCGCGCCGCGGGGTTGGAGCGAATGTGGTTGTAGAACCGTCTGGGGTTTGGCGCTACCACGTTGGCGGGTGAACCCGGTGGATAACGAAGGGGAACACCGTGAGAAATTTAATCCTGCCGATCACGATCGTCATCATTCTGACCACAGGCTGCGTGCACGAGGCGCCGCTGACGAAAGAGCACACCCTGGCCATCGACCCTGCGCTTCTGGGCTTGTGGGAACTGGTCCCCGGCGAGGCCAAGGGCGACCCCGACGAGGACCGGATGGTGGTCATGAGGTGGTCGGACACCGAGTACCTGGTCCAACTCCCATTGGGGGCGGAAGGGGATTTCTTCCGCGCCTATCCGGCCGAGATCGGCGGCCGTTCGCTGGTTCAGGCGGAATTCCTGGGCAACTGCACCAGGGATTGGTATCCCCCCGAAAAAACTTTCTTCCCGGTGGTCACCTATGAGATCGTGGAGGGAATCCTGATCGTCAGCAGCCTGAACCACGAGGTGGTGGACGTCGAGATCACCGACAGCGCGGCCCTGCGGGAGGCGTTCCTGAAAAACAAGGACCGGCAGGATCTGTTCAGTCCGCCGGCCCACTACCGGAGGATCGATAATAAGTAAGTCGGTCCACATCACCGCCTGCCCGCGCAACTGCTACAGCACCTGTTCGATGCGCGTGACCGTCGAGGACGGCCGGTTGACCGCCGTCGAGCCGGTGGCGGCCAACGAGGCCACGCCGGAAGGGCCCTGCCTGAAGGGCCTGAGTTACGTGGAGCGACAGCACAGTCCCGACCGCATCCTGCACCCGTTGCGGCGCCGGGCCGACGGTTCGTTCGGCCGCGTATCGTGGGACAGTGCCCTCGACGAGATCGCCGACCACCTGCGGCGCACACGTGACGAACATGGCCCCCAGGCGATTTTTCACTACGCCGCCAGCGGCACCAAGGGCCTGCTGAACGGCTGCAGCCTGGCCTTCTGGCGTCTGTTCGGCGGCTGCACCACCACCTTCGGCGATCTGTGCTGGCCCGCCGGCCTCGAGGCCACCCGCCTGACGCTGGGCGAGAACAAACACAACGCGCCCTGGGATCTGGCCAACGCGCACCTGATCATCTTCTGGGGCAAAAACGCCGCGGAGACCAACATCCACCAGATGCGCTTCGTGGACCAGGCCCTGGACGCCGGTGCCCGCCTGATCGTGATCGATCCGCGGCGCACCCAGACTTCCGAAAGAGCCGAGTTGCTGATCCAGCCGCGGCCCGGCACCGACGGGTACCTGGCTTTGGCCGTGGCGCGATTGCTGATCGAAAAGGGGAGCATCGACCGGGAATTCATCGCCGGGCACGTCCACGGCTTCGAGGAATTCGCGGCCATGGCGGGCGAGCGCACGGTCGAAGAGGCGGCCGGGGTCTGCGACGTACCGGTCGCCGCGATCGAAAAGCTGGCGGACCTGCTGGGCTCCGTCAAACCCGCCACCATCTGCGCCGGTTTCGGCATGCAGCGCTACACCAACAGCGGGCAGACCATGCGGGCGCTGATCGCCTTGTGTGCCGTAACAGGAAACATTGGACGTCCGGGCGCGGGGTGGGTATACGCGAATCTGCAGACCCAGGTATTCGGCGGCGCGCGTGACCCGATCGCCTTCTTTCCGCCGGATAATCCGGACGGCGTGGTTCGCGTGTCTGTTTCCACCGCCCGGTTGGGCCGCGACATGCAGGCCCAGACCGATCCGCCGTTGAAGTTCGCCTGGGTCGAGCGTGGCAATCCCCTGGCGCAGAACCCGGAGACCCACGCGGTGCGCAAGGCTTTTCGCGAGCTGGATTTCCGCGTGGTGGTCGAGCAGTTCATGACCGACACCGCGCGCGAGGCGGACATCATCCTGCCGGCCAAGAGCATGTTCGAGCAGACCGACGTGATCGGGGCCTACTGGCATCATTACCTGCAGCTGAGGCCCGCGATATTGGACATGGCGGGCGAGGTGAAACCGGAAACGGAGATATTCCGGGAGTTGGCCCGGCGATTGGATATCGCGGGTCCCGGGCTGGATGATGCCGTACCGGGATCCAGGGATCTGGAAACCTGGCTCGACAGGCAGTTGAAGCCGTTGGACCTGACCCTCGCCGATCTGAAAGAGGGACCGGTGCCCGCGCCGGGCAGCGAGAACGTGGTTTTCACCGACCGGGTTTTTCCCACTCCGTCGGGAAAAATCGAGTTGCTGTCCGCCGAAGCGGCCATGCACTGGGGCATCGACCCTCTGCCGCGCGCCCACCTGCCGGGTGAGACGGCCGCCGGCGCGGACCCCGACCCCGCCACCCCGCTGCAGATGATGACCCCCAATACCAAGAACCGCATCCACTCGCAGTTCGGGAACCTGGATCTGATACGGCAGTACGATCCGGGCCCCGAGGTGACCATGCATCCCGACGACGCAGCGGCCCGCGGCATTGAACACGGCGATCGCGCCAAAGTGTTCAACCAAAGGGGTGAACTCGAACTGCCCGTCCGGATCGACGCCGGCATCCGACGCGGCTGCGTGTCGGTGACCAACGGCTGGTGGGGCGAACAGGGTGGCCTGGTGAACTTGCTTTCCGCAGGCCGCGAAACCGACGTGGCCCACGGAGCGGCCTTCCACGACACTTTGGTGGAGGTGAAAAAGGCATGAGCGCGCGGCCTGCCTTCATCGTCGATGTGAACAAATGCACGGGTTGCCACGCCTGCGCCATGGCCTGCGGGATCGCCAATGATCTACCGGCCACGCAGCCCTGGCGCGAGGTGCGCACCTTCAACGAACTTCATGTGCCGGGCGTCGAGCTGATGCACCTGTCGCTGGCCTGCAACCACTGCGCCGACGCGCCCTGCATGGAGCAGTGTCCGGCCCTGGCCTACCATCGCGACGAACAGACCGGTGCGGTTTTGATCAACAGCGACGCCTGCCTCGGCTGCCGCTACTGTGCGTGGGCCTGTCCCTACGGCGCCCCGCGTTTCGACGAATCCCGGGGCGTGATGACCAAGTGCAACTTCTGTGTGGATAAGCAGCACGAGGGCGGCCAGCCCGCCTGTGTGACGAGTTGCCCGACCGGCGCGTTGACCTGGGGCGAATTGCCGGACGAGGAGCTGGTCCAGGATGTCCCCGGTTTCGCCCAGGCGGGCGTCGGGCCTTCTATCCGTTTCGAACCGCTTCTGCCCGCGCGCCGGGTTCCGGAAACGACTCACCCGCCGGCTATGCCGCCCTGGCGACGCTTGCGCGACAAGATCGTCCCGCACATCACCCTGAAACACGAATGGACCCTGGCGGTTTTCACCTTGCTTGCGGCGGCGCTGGTGGGCGTGTTCACCGCCTGGCGGCTGGGGAGCGTGGGTTTGGACTGGCGGGTTTTCCTGGGCCTGGGGGCTGCGGGCATGGCCTTGAGCGCCTCGCATCTGGGCCATGTGGAGCGGTCGTGGCGGGCCGCCCTGCACCTGGACGAATCGTGGCTGAGCCGGGAAATCGTGCTGATCGGCGGGTTCCTGGCCCTGGCCGCGGGGGCGCTCTATTTCGGTGGGTGGCCGACCTGGGCGGGCTGGGTTGCCGTAGCCCTGGGTTTCCTGACGTTGGCGGCGATCGACCGTGTCTACCGCGTGGCGACGATTCGCGGATCGGGCCCCCTGAACAGCGCCCACGTCCTGGGTACCGGGTTGCTGCTGGCCGCGGTCTGGCACTGGTCGCTGCCGGTGGCCGGAGGGGTGGCCCTGGTCAAGCTGGTGCTGTACGCAACGAGAAGAAGGAGTCGGACGCGGCTGGGTTGCGATGTGTCCCATCCGGCGATGGGCTGGTTGCGGGCCGGCACACTGCTGGCGGGGATGGGTGCGATGTTCGGGGACATCCGCTGGCCGGCCCTGATCTTGATCCTGGTCGGAGAGATGATCGATCGAGGAGAATTCTACGCGGAGCTGGAAATCCCCACGCCAAATTCCCTGCTGCTCGACGAGCTGGAAGCGCGGCCCGAGGCGCACGCCGTTCCAAAGGGGGAATAAAAAAATCGACCCGGTCCAGTCATGCCGAAGCGCAAGGGGGATCGCGATAGGCAAAAGCTGAACCGGGCCGAAAAGCCGGGCCTGCAAAACGTCTCTGGTGACGCCCTGCAAACAGTACTAAAAGTGTAGGGTATCTAAACGAATTGGCAAGCAAAAGGTTTCGATTTTCTCGAATATTTTCAGGCTGTTGAGGGTATGTTAATAAACGGCTTCAATTTACAATTGGTCTGGAGGTTCCCGCATGACCCGCAAACCGCTACCTCTTTACGAGGAAATCCTGCTTCTGGCCCTCGATGACGACAAGGGAACCACCTCCCAGGGTGGATTTTTCAGGAATTCCATGGGCGGAGCCATCCTGGCTGAACTGGCCCTCAACGGCTCGCTGTCCATCGCAAACGACAAGGGAAAAAGAGTCCAGGTTGTGCGGCACGGTCGTCTGGACGATCCCATCCTCGACGAATGCCTGACCATGGTCCGGGAAGCGAAGAAACCGAAGAAGGCCAGCGAGTGGGTGATGAAGTTCGCGGCGCTGAAGGACCTGAAGAACCGCGTCGCCCGGCAGCTTGTGGCCAAAGGCGTTTTGGCCGAAGACACCGGTTCGGTCTTGAAGATCTTCAAACGGACCATCTATCCCGAAGTGGACGGCGGTCCGGAAAAGGATCTGCGCGAGCGCATGGAAAAAGCCATCTTCACCGCGACGACGAACATGGAAACCCGCACCGTGGTCATCATCGCTTTGGCCCACGCCGGCAACATGCTGAAGAATGTGTTCCCGAAAAATAAACTGAAGGAACGCAAGCAGCGGCTGGAAAAACTGACCAGCGGACAGCTTGCGGGCAAGGCCACCAAGGAGGCGGTCGCAGCGGTTCAGGCGGCGATCATGGTGACCGCGGTGATGCCGGCGATCTATACGGCGGCGACCTAGATTCCCCCTGAATCCAGCGCCCGCCACAGATAGTACGAACCCATCGAGCGGAAGGGCCGCCACGGTTCCGCGATCTCCGTCAGTTCGGCGGGGGTCGCGTATTCCTCCAGCCCATAGAGCTTCGCCGCGGCCATGCGCAGACCCAGGTCACCCACCGGCAGCACGTCCAAACGGTCCATGTGGAAGATGAGATGCATGTGGGCCGACCACACGCCGATGCCCTTGACCTTCGTCAGTTCGGTGATCACTTCCTCGTCGGTCATCCGTTTCAGGGCGCCCAGTTTCAGGCGGCCGTCACCCACCCGGGCGGCCAGATCGCGCACGAAGCCCACCTTGGCGTTGGACAAGCCGCAGGCGCGCAACTTTTCCGGCGGGAATTCCAGCATCTCCGCGGGCGAAGGGAAGTGCGGTCCGGGCGTCAGGTCGCGAACACGCCCGGCGATGGTCTGCCCGGCCTTGACCGAAAGCTGCTGGTGCACGATGGCCGTGACCAGGGTGTCGTAGGGCGGCCGCGGCTTGTCCGGCCGGGCCAGGTAGGGGCCGACCTTGGCGATGACGCGGCGGATTTTCGGATCGACCTTCCGCAGATGGCGGATGCCCCGGGCATGTTCGGCGTCGGGTTCGTAACCCTCGATGAACAGCAGCCGGGCCTTGAGCCCGGTCCCGCCGGCGGATGAAAAACCGGTCAGGGAACCATCGGCCCCCAGGCAACGGTGGCAGGGAACGATGATCGGCACCGGGTTGGCCCCCATGATGCGTCCGATCGCCCGGGCGGCGCCCGGCTTTCCCGCCTTGGCGGCCAACCGGCCGTAGGTGATCACCTGGCCGGGTTTAACTTTGCGCAGGGCGCGCAGCACCTTCCGTGAAAATTCGGAACTGTCGGACAGGTCGACGGGGATATCCCGCAAATCGTCGGGTCGTCCGCGCAGCAGGCCCTTGATCCGGTCCCGGGTTTCCGCAAGGGGGGAAGGGAGTTTCCCGACTCCCGGCAGACCGGGACAGGAAGCCCTCAATTCGTCCGCGGTTTCGTCCACGTTCCGATGTCCCATCACCAGCCGGCAAACCCCGCGCCGGGTCCAGGCCAGACCCATTGGGCCGACCGGCGACATGAAAACGAACCATCCCTCAGAAGTGAATTTCAACATCAAGGTGCCTTTCCGGGCCGTGGAGCTTATCATTCCTGCCAGATCGTAATAAACGCGCCCAATGTACCACAAGCCCCTGAACCCGCGAAGAAGGACCAGGTTTTGTCGGAACTCGAATTGCGCCTCGCCGCCAGCGAAGAAGATGTCCTGAAAGTCCTGGTCGTCCGCGGCATCGTGTTCATCGAGGAGCAGGAGGTGGACTGGGAAGGCGAGATCGACGAGTTCGAAAAGACCGCCACCCACTTCCTGGGCGAAGTCGGCGGGCAGCCGGTGGCCACGGGCAGGCTGCGCCACCTGAAGGACGGCTGGGTCAAGCTGGAGCGCATCGCCGTGCGGCCGCGGTGGCGGGGCGCCGGTCATGCGGGCCGGATGGTGGCTTTCATGATGGATCACGCCCGGGCCCGGGGCGCCCGCAAATTCAAGATGCACGCCCAGGTCCACCTGGAAGATTTCTACGGCGGCTTCGGTTTCCGGCGCGAAGGCGACGTTTTCGAAGAATGCGGCATCGATCACCTTCTCATGGTTCGCGAGGACGACTGATGTTTGTTTACCAGCAGCGCAAACAGTTTTTCGCCCAGGTCGCCGGCGGTCTGGAGGACATTGCCGCGAAGGAATTCAAGGCCCTGGGCGCCACCGACGGCGAGACCATCACCCGGGGAATTCATTTCCACGCGGACCTAGAGACCGTGTACCGGATCAACTACCGTTCGCGCCTGGCCACGCGGGTGCTGGCGCCGCTGATCAAGTTCGAGGCCAAGACCCCGGAAGAGCTTTACCTGGGCGCCAAGAAGGTGGACTGGACCCGGATTTTCCGGCTGGACCAGACGTTCGCGGTGTTCGCCAACACTTTCCACAGCGAGATCGATCACAGCCAGTTCGCGTCGCTGAAGGTCAAGGACTGCGTCGTGGACATGTTCCGCAAACGGTACAAGCAGAAGCGGCCGAACGTCGATCCCAAGGACCCCGATCTCATCATCGCCGTGCATATCTTCGAGAACCAGGTCACCATCAGCATCGATTGTTCGGGCGGCTCGTTGCACCGGCGCGGTTACCGGAAGGACTCGGTCGAGGCGCCCATGCAGGAAACGTTGGCCGCCGGGATCATCGATTTCGCCGAGTGGGACTGCAAGCGGCCCCTGTATGATCCCATGTGCGGGTCGGGCACCCTGCTGAGCGAAGCCTGGCTGAAAGCGGGCTACATTCCGCCGCAAACCCTGCGCAAGAAATTCGGGTTCATGATGCTGCCGGATTTCGACCGCCGCGACTGGGTGAAGGTCAAGCTGCAGGAAGACAACAAGATAAAACTGGTCAGAGGCGGGTTGATCCGCGGCAGCGATATCAACGCCAAGGCCGTGCGGATGACGCGCAGCAACAACGCGCGCATCCCGGGCGGCGACGAACTCATCGTCAAGACGATGGATTTTCGCGACCTTGATAACCTGGAAGACCGCCTGATCGTCTGCAATCCGCCCTACGGCATCCGCCTGATGAAGGACGAGGACATGGGCGCGTTCATGAAGGAATTCGGCGATTTCCTGAAACAGAAATGCAAGGGCAGCGACGCCTTCATCTATTTCGGCGACCGCGAACTGGTGAAATCCTTCGGCCTGAAACCCGCCTTCAAAATGCCCCTGCGCAACGGGGGGCTGGACGGCCGCCTGGTGAAGTATGAACTGTACTAGACGTATTGCGGCGGCGATTCCGGCGGTCATATTGTGCCTGGCGATGCCGGCTTTCGCGGGCGGCGACGACGGGGGCATGCCCACGGTCCGGGTTCAACTGCTGACCCTGGAAGGGCCTTTGGCCGCCGCCGAAGCCGAAGTCTCGAGCATGACCTGGCAGGGGGATACGCTGGTCATTCTGCCCCAGTTTCCCGACAAGTTCGCCGCCGACGGCATGCTGGGGTTTTTCGGCGTCGAGAAACAGGAAATCCTGGCGATTCTGGACAGCGGTGGCCGGGACCCCATCCGGCCCCACCAGGTGTACTGCAAGGCGCCGGGTCTGGCGGGCGTGGTGCGTGGTTTCGACGGCCTCGAGGCCATGGGCTGCATCGGCGACCGGTATTTCATGACCGTCGAAGCCGAGGACGACACGGTGATGGCCGGCTTCCTGGTCAGCGGCCATTACGACATGGTGGACGACATCGTGGTCATGGATATGACCCGCCTGGCCTCGATCCCCCTGGGGCTGAACATTCCCAATGTGGCCGAGGAGACGATCATCATCGACGGGCTGCGGGTGATAACCATCAGCGAGGCCAACGGCCTGAACATCAATCCCGAGCCCAAGGCCAAGGTCTTCAACGTCGAGGCCGAGTTCACCGGGGTGCTGGCCATGCCCCAGATCGAATACCGGGTGACCGACGCCACCGCTCTGGATGAAGAAGGCCGCTTCTGGGTCGTGAACTATTACTATCCCCCGGAACGGTGGAAACTGGATCCGGCCCCCGATCCCGAGTTGGCCCGCTTCGGCGATCCGGCGTCCTTCGATCCCGATCAGTGTGTCGAACGGCTGCTCGAGCTGCGGTTGACCGCGGATGATCGTATCGTTCGAACCCAGAGTCCTCCGCTGAACCTGGCCCTGCTGCCGGACCGGGAGTGCCGCAACTGGGAAGCGGTGGTCCGTCTGGATGACCGCGGTTTCCTGCTGATGACCGACAAGTACCCGGGCACGCTGCTGGCCTTCGTGCCGTTTCCGAATTGAGCTGAAAATGAACCACAATACCGTGATCGTGATCAATCACGAGGGCATGGGGCAGGCCGAACCGGCCCTGGCTCACAAACTCGCCAAGACGTTCCTGAACATGCTCGACCTGGACGACCGTCTGCCCCGGGCCATCTGCTTCTATGCGGACGGCGTGAAGCTGGCGGTCGCGGGATCTCCGGTCCTGGAGGAGTTGGAATCGCTCGCGGCCAAGGGCGTGGAGCTGATCGTTTGTACCACCTGCCTGAACCACTTCGGCATCCTGGATTCGCTGGCGGTGGGTACGGCTGGTGGCATGAAGGACATTGTCGATGTCCAGGACGAGGCCTCTAAGGTGATCACCCTTTAAAGACAGGTTTCCCGTCCTCGATCACCAGGCGCGAGGCGCCGTCGGGGAAGAAAACTTCCATGTTCGGCCGCATGAACAGGTAGTCCATGTGCATGGTGGAATGGTTCACCCCGCCGGGAAAGCCCTCGTTCGAGCCGAAGGCGATATGGGCGGTGTGATACGCTTTTTCAGCCTCCAGGATCCGGGAGGTCAGGCGGGCTCCCGGGTTCAGGCCGATGCCGAGCTCGGCGATGGTCCTGGACCCCGCGTCGGTGTCCATCAAGCCGTTGATGATCCCCACCACCTCGTCATCGTCGCCGGTCACGTCGACCGCCCTGCCGGTGTTGAGAGTAATCGCCACGGGCGATGATATCGGGCCATGACTGCCGAAACCCCCGTCGATGACCAGGGTCCCGTCGGTGCCCGTTTCCACCGGGGCGCAGTAGATTTCCCCGCAGGGCAGGTTGGCGCCCACCTTGACGGTGGCTTTGAGATCGTGGACAAAGGGCCGGTCCGTCACATCCAGATGCAGGTCCGTGCCCGCCGGAGTGGTGATGCGCACGCTCGTGGCGCCGGCAAAGCCCTCCATAAGGCCGGTGGCCGTTTCAAACATCTTCCGGTAGTCGATGTTCATGGGGCCGGAAACCATCATGTCCTCGTTGATACCGGGGCTGTGACCCATGCGGACCGAACCGTTCATTTCGATGGCATGGATCCACTGCAGTCGGAAGGGAACCTCGCGGGCATCGCCACTGATGGCGTTGACGGCCACGCTGACATTATCGAGAAGAGCCGGCATTTCGTCGGGCATTTTCCGGAGGGGGCGGTTGTATTCGGGCAGATTGTAGACGGTGACCGGGCAGCCGTGGTTCTTGGCGCCGACGGCAAAGGCCTGGCCGCAACTGGCTGTGGCACTATCGGTTACGATAAGAACCCGGTCGCTGGGCTCCAGATCCAGGACATGGATCATGGCTTCCAGCGCCGCGGTGGACATGGTATCCATCCGGTTCATGGTTTTCCCCCTTAATCACTTCCCTCCAACAGAAAGCCCGTAATTAATGGTAATTGAAAAGACTCCCTTTTCGCCACCAGGAAAAAGCTAACGCCCGCCCCGCAATGGTCGATACCCAATAGGCAGAGGTTGCAATCCGTCCGCGCAGGGCGGGGCGCCGGGCCCGGACGGCCCGGTGATTGGTCCCATTCCGGGAGGAAAACCGTGAAGTGTCCGGCATGTTCGAATGAAATGACCCAGGCCCTGATCAAGGATGTCACCCTGGACGTCTGTGAAGACGGCTGCGGCGGTATCTGGTTCGACTGGTTCGAATTGAACCGGGTCGACGAACCCCACGAAGCCATGGGCGCGGATGTCCTTCACGTGGCCGTCGACGAATCCATCAAGGTGAATCACGACGCCAAGCGGCAGTGCCCCCGTTGCGATTCCACCCCGCTGATGAAGCATTTCGCCAGCGTGAAGCGCGAATTCCAGGTGGACGAGTGCCCCCGTTGCGCTGGTTATTTCCTGGATTACGGCGAATTGAACAAGATCCAGGACCAGTACGATACCGAAGAGGAACGCAGCGCGGCCGCCCAGGCCATGTTCTCCGATCTCTTCGACGAAGGCCTGGACGATATCGCCGACGAAAGCGAAGATAAACTGGAGAAGGCCAAACGCCTGGCCCATATGTTCCGGTTCCTGCTGCCCAGCTACTACATCCCGGGCAAGCAGAAGTGGGGCGCCTTCTAGAAGGCGGTTGAAACCCCCGCGGCCGCAGCCGCGAGCCCATCTCCTCAGCGCAGCCTCTCTTGACCGCAAGGTCGGGGGAGGTTGCGGTCTTTTCCGAGTGAAATTAACCTTAGCATTACAAAGCACCCAAGATACCGCGAAACGCCCAACCAATCCGGGGACCGACTTGTATAGCGATTGTCACGAAGGACCTCTACCCGATCCCAAGGGAAAGTTTACCCTGGACGAAGTGACCGACCTGGGTCCATCCAACGGGGGTGACCTTGTCCGCCCCTGCGACATCAAGGGCATCCTGCACAGCCACAGCCGCTGGACCGACGGCGCCCACTCCCTGGATTCCATGGTGAGCACCGCTCGGGAGATCGGTCTGGAGTACCTGGGCATCAGCGACCATTTCCTGTCCGAAAACCACCAGGAGGGGCTGGATCTTTCGGCCGCCATGATCCAGCGCGAGGAAGTGGACCGCCTGCTGGAAAAGTATTCCGATTTCGATGTCCTGCAGGGCATCGAAGTCGATGTCAACCCCGACGGCACCCTGCCGGTGGACGACGAGACCCTCGGCTATTTCGATTTCGTCATCGCCTCCTTCCCCGAAAACGGCGGGTATGATCGGGGGCAGCTTCTGGAGCAGGTGATTCTGGCGGCCCGGCACCCGAAAGTGACCATCCTGGGCACACCGGTGGGAGACTTCATGCTGCTGGGCTGCAACGGCTCGGCGGAAATGGAACAGGTGTTGAAAGCCGCGGCCGAGGGTGGAACCGCGGTGGAGATCAGCGCCAATCCCAATTGCAAGGAACTGGACTGGACCTGCTGCCAGAAAGCGCAGGAGCTGGGGGTCTACATGGCCATCAGCCCCAACGCCCACCGGGCTGCTCGCCTGGTGGACTTCCGCCACGGGGCCGAAATGGCCCAGGCCGCGGGCGTGACGCGCGGCAGCATCCTGAACACCCTGACCAGCGGCCAACTGCGCAACTATCTGGCCAACGGGGTCGGAAAATCCAAGTAGCCTTTCATAACTTCCCGTAACTTCCCGTAACCTCCCGCAGCCCTTTTCCGTCTTCATCTGTAATTGACATCCAAGGGCCGGCCGGTGTCTGCCGTTGACACGGGTCTGTCCGGCCCGGGCCTGAAGGGGAGCCAAGGCCCCCCGGGGGGTCCTTTTGTCTTGCGGTCCGGAAATTGCGGAGACGGGGCAGCTCGGGCCGGCGAGACCGGGTCGGTTGGCGCCCCACGAATCTCCATCCCGATGGACGGGGTGATCGCCAACCGTCATGGCGGCGCAGCCAGGGGCGGCGGCGGCCCGGATTGTCGAATGGTCTTTGCCTCAGCAGCACGATGTTCCATAATCCGGGTGGTCGTTTTTTCACGGGGGATTCATATGTTCAAGATTTTGTTTTTTCTACGTACCTGTCTGTTCGTCCTGCCTCTGTTCGCCTTTCCCTTGCCCATCCTGGCCCAGGATGATGCCGCCCGACCGCTCACCGAGGATCCCGACGAACTGGTGGTCAGCGCCGAACGCGTGTCCATCGAAGAAGTCATCGAGGCCATCGGCCGCAAGATGGAGCAGGAACTCTACCGGATGGAGGACATCTCCTACACCACCCTGGTGACCCAGATCCTGCGCGACGATCCCGGGATGGAACTGAGCAACTACACCATCGAGGAATACGCCGTGCGGTTTCACCAGAACCGCGGTGAGGGCGCCCAGGTGGTCAAGCTGTGGGAGCGCAGCCGTAAATTCGAAAACGGGGAAGTGGTCGAGGACGAGGTCGACGAGAAGATCGAAGCCGAATGGATGAACGCCCAGGACGACGCGCTGCAGGGCATGCCCTTCGCGCCGGGCGGGGCCGGGCGCTACAACTACACCATCCTGGACCGCCGCAACGTCGGCAACAGCCTCATCTACAAGGTGCGTTTCGAACCCAAGAGCCGTTTCGAGGCCCTGCCAACCGGCGTGGTGTGGGTCGACTATTCCAACTGGGCGATCCGCAAGGCCGAAGCCGAGATGATCGAAACGGTGCCCTATCCCCTGTTCATCAAATCGTTGCCCGCGATCCGGATCAGTCGGCAAAGGGTGGGCGACTACTGGTTCACCACCGAGGTCTACGGGCTTATCTTCCTGCGAAAGGTGCCGTTGCTGCCGATTCCCCGCAGCGTCGAAGTGCGGGTCACCATGCAGGACATCGAAATCAACGGCAAGCCGGCCACGCCCGAAAACGCGATTCCCGAGACAGCCTTGCCGGGCACGCAGCCGGATGAGGCCGAGATCGGAGATTTCTGGCTGAGTCCCGAGGCCCATGATGATTCGCTGGCCGTCTATTGGCGGGGGATCGATAAATCGTGGGAGAAGACGGTGTCGCCCGAACTGGCGCCCGTGACTTTGGAAGTAGCCAAGCTGGATTCGTTGAGCGAGGTGGGTACCGCCGAACTGACGGCTCTCCAGGAGGGAGGACGTTGGCAGATCGGCCCCAGTCTGACGCCCCCGCAGTACAATCGCGCGCAGGGTTTCGCGCCGTTCGTGGGGTTGTCCGCGCGCAAGACAGGCCCAGCGCCTCCCCGCATGAACGTGGCCGCCGGCTACGGTTTCGGCAATCGCCGCTGGCTGGGGACGGCCGAGTTCGACATTCCCTTGATCCGTTCGCGCTGGAACCTGGCCGACGGCAAAGGCAAAGGACGGCATTACAAACTGCTGACGCTGAACCTGCAGGGCGTGAAGACGGGCGCGCAGTTCGCGGGCGACGGGCGCCGCTACACGCGGTCGGCCAGCGCGGTCTTCTATGGCAGCGATCCGAATCATTACTACGAGAATCGCGGGGGCGCCGGCCGGCTGATGGTGAAGCCCGCCCGCCGGCTGGATGTCTACGCGGGCGCGGGGTATTACGAAAATCGGGTTCTGGAACAGCGCACCAGCTGGAATCTGCTGGGCCGGCAGTTGCGGCCCGACGGGAATTATCGGGCTTCGGCGTTGGATGAAAGGCGGCTCTATACGGGTGGAAACTGGGGCATCGGGCCGGTGGGATTTTCCGGTTACGTGGTCTGGCACAACGTGCGCAATTCCGATTTCGTCCGTGGCCTGGCAGGCGCCCCGACCGAAGCCGACTTCCGCCAGGTGAAACTGTCGGGCACGCTGGATCTGATGGACCGCTCGGGCAACCAGTGGCTGCTGCGGGGCGGGGTGCGGGAGTTCGACCGGCAGGTGCCCGTGCAGTGGAAAACCTGGATGGGTGATTACGGCACACTGCGCGGCTATCCGGCGGGAGTTCTGACCGGCGACGGCGGTTCGTGGGCTTCGCTGGACCTGCGCTTGGGCTGGGATATGTGGCGGGCCCTGAGAGTACCTGTGTTGAAGAAGTTGGGGCTGCAACCCATCGGATTCGCGGATTACGGGCATACCTGGAGCAAGCCGGGACCCTATGCCGAGGGGCCGGAGGAAGGCGCGCGGGATTGGAGGGCGGATGTCGGGTTCGGATTCGGGCGCAGGTTTGATCTGCCGGGGCTGGGGGAGTTCAACAACTTTCGGATGTATGCGGCGACGCCGGTGGGGAACGGGCGCGAAGGGCATGGGTGGCGGTTTCTTATCGCGTTTGAGAAATAAAGCAGGAATTGACGATGGTGCATTTCTGAGGTATACTTAATGTATATACGGAGGTTTGAAATGCGCACGAAAATCGTCAAGTGGGGCAACAGCCTCGGCTTGCGGATTCCCAAAGCCTTTGCCGAGGAAGTCCGGGTGACCGAAGGATCGGTTGTGGATCTGAGCATGGAGGATGGAAACCTGGTGGTGAAAGTAGCCAACCCGGATGAGGTGGATCTGAAAGACCTTCTGGATGAAATCACTGACGAGAACATCCACGGCGAAATCGACACCGGTGATGCGGTCGGCGGTGAGGTTTGGTAGCCCCGGGCCGGTACGTGCCCCAGCGGGGTGACATCGTCTGGCTGCAGTTTGCGCACCAGGCGGGGCATGAACAGTCCGGTCGCAGGCCTGCCCTGGTGGTTTCGCCGGAATCCTATAACGGCCGAGTGGGGCTGGCGTTGTTTTGCCCCATCACCTCGCATATCAAAGGGTACCCTTTCGAAGTGGCATTGGATTCCCCGGGAAAAGCCGAGGGCGTGGTTTTGTCCGACCAGATCAAGAGCCTGGATTGGCGGGCCAGGAAGGTGCGGAAATTCGACCGGGTTTCCGACGCGGTCATGCGTGAGGTGGCGGCCAGGATCGGGGCATTGGTTGGTTGAGATTGACATATGCATACAAATGATGCATACTGATATGTATGAGAACTACATTGAACATTGATGATGATCTGCTCGAAAGAGCCTCCAGTCTTACGGGTGTGCAGGAGAAAACCTCCCTGGTCCGATTGGGTCTCGAAGCATTGATCGCGGCCGAGAGCGCCCGCAGATTGGCCAAACTCGGCGGCTCCCAACCGCAACTGCGTCCGGTTCGACGGCGCAAGACCAGATCCTGATGGTTCTGGTCGATACTTCGGTCTGGATCGTCCACTTTCGGCGGGGACATTCCGGTCTTTCCGATCTTCTGGAAGAGGGTGCCGTTCTTTGCCACCCTTTTGTGGTTGGGAAGTTGGCCTGCGGGAATCTTCGGAATCGACTGGAAGTTTTGAATCTGCTCCAAGCCCTCCCGATGGCGCCTTTGGCCCAGCATGACGAGGTTCTGCACCTTCTTCAGGAACGAGGTCTGCATGGCCAGGGCCTGGGATGGGTTGATGCCCACCTTCTGGCCTCGGCGAAGCTTATGGGCTGCCCTCTGTGGACCCAGGACAAATCCCTGGCTCAGGCTGCCAAGGAAGTCGATCAAGTCTTTTGAGATCGGGATGGATGGTCGGAAGGCCCCCCGGGGGGTCTTTCAAGTAGGTGGAAAATTTAGTAACGCTTGACGTTAATAACGCGATACGTTATTATGGTGTATTGATACGATCATTCAAGAACAAGTGGTCAGAGAAAGTTTTCCATCGGCAGCGGTGTCGTGGGCTTTCACCTGATGTCCAGCGCCGGGCCTATATCAA
>JBDLKA010000057.1:0-22413 GCA_039714075.1 Candidatus Krumholzibacteriota bacterium
CTTCCTGAACAATCCGGTCGGCGGAAACTCCTGAAGATTGCCTCTGCCCTGTCCATTACCGGCCGAACCTGCTACCCTGACCTTCCGCGTCACGCCGACTTCCCCCGAAAGGACCCCGTTTGAGCACCCCTTTGATCGCCCCCGACCAGAACTGGGCCATATGGGCCGTCCTGCTGGGTGCCGCCGCGTTCGGCTTCCGGGCCGAAAACACCAAGGCCGGCCGCAAGCTTTCCGGCGCCATCCTGACCATGGGTTTCACCTTCGTTTTGTCCAACCTGGGCGTGATCCCCGCCGACAAAGTGCCCGCCTACGACGTGGTGTGGGGCTACCTGGTCCCGCTGGCCATCCCCCTGCTTCTGTTCCGGGCCGACCTGCGCCGCATCCTGCGGGAAGCCGGGCCCACCCTGCTGGCCTTCATGATCGGCGGCGTCGGAACGGTCATCGGCACGATCGTGGCGTACAACGTCGTGCCCCTGGGCGATGAAGGCTGGAAGCTGGCGAGCATATTCTCGGCCACCTACATCGGGGGATCCATGAACTACGCCGCGGCCGCCGAGGCCGTGGGCCTCAGGTCGGGCGACCTGTTGAGTGCGGGCGTGGCGGCCGACAACCTGGCGATGGCCCTGTATTTCCTGGTCCTGTTCGCCTTGCCTTCAATTGTCTGGCTGCGCCAAAAGTACGTGAAGCGCCACCACGAGGTGGCCGAAGGATCCGCCGAACTGGACGCCAGCCGACAGACCGCCGCCACGCTACCCGACGTGCAGGGCGCCTCCCTTGCGCTGGCCATCGCCCTGGGACTATGCGCGGTCGGCTTCGGCCTGGCTTCGCTGACCGGCTGGCGGGGCAGCGGCATCCTGGTGGTCACCGCCCTGACCGTTGCCCTGGCCACCGCTTTCCCCGGGCCCTTCAGGAAACTGGCCGGCGCGGAGGTCCTGGGAACGTTCCTGATGCAGATCTTCTTCGCGGTGATCGGGGCAAGCGCCAACGTCCTGGTGGTCATGAAGGTCGGCCCGGTGCTGTTCGTGTTCGCCGCCCTGATCCTGACGATACACCTGATCTTTCTGCTGCTGGCGGGCTGGCTGCTGCGGCTCGACCTGTCCGAGATGATCATCGCGTCGAACGCCAACATGGGCGGCCCGACCACTGCCGCGGCCATGGCCGTGGCCCGCCGCTGGGAGACCCTGGTCCTTCCGGCCATCCTGTGTGGAACCCTGGGTTACGCCGTCGCCACATTCATCGGGGTGGCGCTTGGTCACTGGCTGCGGTGAATCGTGGTTTAAGAGTCGGGTCGGGCAAACCAACCATTCCCGGCTTACAGGAGCGCGCGATAAATCCGCACTGTTTCATTCCTGAACCTGATGGGAATGGTTTTCACGAGGGTGTACTTCCTGCTGAAGTCGGGATCGGCGAACATCGCCGCGTCGGGAATCCGGATGAATTCATCGTTTTCCGAAGCGACCAGCACCACCAGGTCGGGATGTTTTCCCAATACATATTCCGGATCGCTTTTGAAATGCTGCCGGCCGTCCAGGCGTGAGATGTGGGGATCGATGAGGCCGAACATATCGACGATCCGCCGCCCACTGTGGAACCCCACCAACCCGATATCACACAGGGCCACGGATGCCCCCGGCGGCGTGTTGTCCACGATCCATCGGGCCGTCTGCCGGTATCCGTCGGTCAGATAGGATCCGCTCTTCACAAAAGGCATGACCGCCCTGCCGGTCGCCCGTTCGACTTTGTAGACATTCACGTAGCCTGCCGCCATCGTTCCCGCAAGCACGATAATCAAGGACCACTTCCCCACCGGGTTTTGTGCTCCGGAAACCTGTTGCCGCAGCAGAATAATGGCGCCCAGACCGGCGGCACACCCTGCGGCAAGCAACGGCATGACCGGAACGAAGAACCGGTAGAAGTGCATCCAATCCCCCCCCGCGGCGATCACGATTCCCGCCTGGACGGCCACGATGACGGCGGCAAACAGGAAGGCCCGCGGGAATTTCCGGTTGAGCAGATTGGCCAGGAACAGCCCGGCCAGAATCGCCCCTCCGTTTTCCCGCAGCCAATCGAGGGTGTAGTGGGTACCCTCGACGAAGGCCCGGCCCTCGCCGGTCATTTTGGCGTAAAAGGTATTCGGCAGGGGGTCGCCGTAATAGGACCATTTCCAGGCGAACAGGGCCGTGACCACCACGAAAGCGGCAAGAAACTCGATCCACATCAAAGTTGAAGTCGGCTTCGGTGCAGGGCCGGTGCCAATTCCTGATCCGACATGACGCCAGAGCAGGAAAAGCAGGGCGAAAACGACACCCTCGGGACGCATGAAAATGAGCAGCACAAGGAGCAACAGGAAAATACCGCTGTTTGTCGAGGTCGGTTTTCCTGTCGAAGTGACGAATCCCGCCATGATCAGGGCCGCAAACGGCACGGTCTCCAGACCGGTGGTGGAATGGCGGGGCAACATGGGGTTGAGCGCGAGAAAAAGAGGGGCGAACAGGGCGGACATTTTAGCTTTGGACGCCAGGATCCCGGCGGCCCTCCAGGACAACACCAAGGCCGCCAAGCCGGCCAAAAGCGCGGTAATCCGTAGAACCACCAAGGGTTCCAGGCCCAATTTGATGGCCAGACTCGCGTACAGGACCCAGCCCAGGTTGGAATATCCCTCGACCCGCTCCCCCGGGTTGAACACCAGGCCGGACCCGTTCACGAAATTCTGCGCGTACCGCAGGGAGATGAAGGCATCGTCCTCGACCCACTCCCAGTAATAGAGAGCATGGGCCAGGTAGATCAGGCATATGACCCCAAGGAAAAACAAGGTCTTTCCGGTAAGGCCTGGGGGAAGTTGTGCCGCCCGTTCCTTCGACATTGCAAGACCATCCCGGCTGCCATGATCCCGATCATCGGGATCATGGCAGGTTAACTTTTCGACGACATTTAATCCACGCCCAAATCACGTGCTTCCGTCCTGGGCGGCAGCAGATCATTCTCCAGGATGAATCCGGCGATGGCCTCGGCGGCAATCCGGTGACCCCGTTCGTTCGGATGCTGGTCACTGGGATGAACCCACAGATCCGTGTACGCCTCACCCATGAATGCTTCCAGCAGATCCAGCTCCACTATGCCGTTGCGGGCGCAGTAATCCGACAGCATGAGTTGCAGCGGCCGAAACGGGTGCTGCTCGTCGAGTTCATACATGAAGGGAAAGACCACCACGGCATACTTCGCCCCGCCTGCTTCAGCCAGATGCCGCCCTTTCAACAGGTAGTCCATGCTGGCGGTCCATTTATGTTGCTCCTGCATGGCGCTGTCGAGCAATTCGTCAATGTATTGCTGGCCGTAAAGGCGGCGCTTGAGCGTGGCGTACATATAGCTGGCAAGGTAGGAATGTTTCAGATACCTGTTTTCATACTCGCTCCTGAAGTTTTCCCACAAATCAAGACCCCCGGCGTAGTCGGCGTCGTTGAAGACATAGACCAGCACAACCAGATCCGGTTCAAACTCCAGTCCCGCCTGTTCGAGGTAGTTGATTTCGTCGTCGGTGCCCCAGGTACTGGTCCCGAAGTTCAACACTTCGGCCACTCCCCCGGAACGTTGGTTCAGGATCTCCTCGAGGCGGGAACAAAAAGTGTGCTCGAGCCTGACCCCTTCTCCGAAGGTAAAGGAATCGCCAAGGACAATGATTCGCGTGGTGCCGGGCGCCTTCCGTTTTTCATAATCGGGCCCCCGGAAACCGTGATTGTTGATGTGGTAGGCCAACCCGTTGTTCCGGTCGAAGTAGCCCCGGGGGTTGCTGTCATACCGCAACTCGAACCGACTGTGGGGTTTGAATTGGGTTTTTACCCCGGGCAATCTTTCCGCTTCGGGCAGCAGGGCATGATCCCAGTCACGAGTCCGCGGCTGGTGGTAACCCCTGATATCAAACACTCGGAAAATTGTCTCCAGCAAGACCAGGGTCAGGAAAATGGAGAAAAATACCAATAGCAGTTTCAGCCGGAAGTTATTCATTGAAAAAAAATATACCGGGAGGGTCTAATGATATCAAGGGTTATGGAAGCCGCCACCACCTTCATCCGAGTCGCGCTAGGTCTTCGGCTGCGGTCGTAAAATCCCGGAAAGAGGATGACGCATGAAAATTGTCGCTATCATTATCGGTCTGGCCATTCTGATGGCCACCGCCGTCGGTATTTTTTTCCTGCGGGGCGCCATGTCCACCGGGAGCCAGAAACCGACCGGGAGCACGGCGAACGTGTTCTGGGATCTGAAGACCAACAGCCTGGCCGGCGAACCGGTCAACCTGGCGGACTGGGAAGGCCAGGTCGCGCTGGTGGTGAACGTGGCCAGCAAATGCGGCCTGACCCCCCAGTATGAGGGTCTGCAGACCCTCTACGAGGAACATGAAAAAGACGGCTTCGTGATTCTGGCCTTCCCCAGCAACGACTTCATGGGCCAGGAACCGGGCACCCCCGCGGAAATCCGGGAATTCTGCAGCAGCAACTTCGGGATCACCTTTCCCATGTTCGAAAAGGTGAAGGTCAAAGGCGACGGCAAGGGCGAAATCTACGCCTGGTTGACCAGCAGCGGCCTGGAAGAGCCCACCTGGAACTTCACCAAGTATCTGGTCGGGCGGGACGGCCGGTTGGTCGCCCGCTTTGCTCCGCGCACCAAACCGGACGACGTGGACATGGCGGCGGCCATCGCCGCGGCCCTGCAGCAATAGGAAACCCGGCGGATCGTCCGCCGGGTTTCCTCTTTTCAATCTGCTGGGTCTTCGTCAATCACCGTCAAGGCACTTGTACTGGGCGCGGAACTTGTCCGCCCCGTTTTCCCCGATCATGATCTGGACGTGTTCCCGCTGGGGCGCCCCGTCCTCGAACGTGATCTTCTTGTCCTGCGCGCGCACCCGGGCGCCCGTCATGGTCATGAACCCGTGCTGATTGCCATTCACTTCCGCGCTGAAGGGCGGACCGACCGGCTGCCCGGTGCCGATATCCACCGGCACGGCGATGATGTTCCCCGTGTAGCCTCCCTGGTAGGAGAACTGGCCGAATTCGTCCACCATGGCCGTGTTGTAGAAGTCCACCGGGCCTTCGATCCACAGCCAGTCGTACGGGCCGCTGCTGCAGTAGGGCCGGGGCACGAACTGTCCGAATTCTATGGTCGCGGCGGAACCGGTCTCACCCATGGTCACGGTAGCCGGACCGGCCAGATGCACGATCATCGCCTGGCCGTCGGTGGGAATGCCCACCGGATCATCCACTGGAGGCGGCGGCCCGCCGACGATGGCCAGCAATTCGGGCGGCAACCCGTTGTAGACCGCGGGAATGATGTAGCGGAAAGTCGGCGTGGGCGTGATCGGCCCGCTGGGCATCAGGTCCGTCACCGGATTGACCAGGCCGGTGCGCGTCATGTCCCCCACCACGATGTCCTTGGCGGCATCCCAGCTGAGCACCTGGTGGTCGGTGGTGCCGGGAATCAGCACTTCGAAATGGGCCGCCCCGATGGTGATGGGCGAGCCGTCGGCGCTCACCGCTCCGGTCCGGAAGAGCCGCAGATGGAACCGGACAGGATCATAGTCACCCAGGGTGAGTTGGATGACCGAGCCCCGCCAGCCACCTTCGGCCTCGTAATTCGATTGCACGCCGCCGCCGAGGGCATCCTTCCAGACCTGGTTGAACGGGTAGGCGTCCTCCAGGCCCAGGACCGAACGGTCTCCGTCCAGCCCCAGCAGGGCCGCGCGGATCTGCACCGGATCGGCAAACCCGGTGAAGATCAGGTTGACCGGGTCCATGGGCACGCCGTCCAGTTTGGCCCCGGTATAGGGCCAACATGTCAGGGGGCTGCCAAAGCAATCGATGTCCGCCAGATCGGCGGGAATGATACTGCCGTCCTGGAATTCGTTGTCGACGTCCTTGTCCATCCCCTCGGTCAAAAGACCGGGAGCGGTCGATGACGCGGGTTCGAGCGGAGTCTCCTCCGAACACCCGAACAGGAACAGCAGCCCGCCCAGGATAAGGATCGGCACCAGCATTCTCGGAAATTTCTTGAGATTTTTCATGCTCTCGTCCCTCCATAAGCTGCGCGTGATGGCCCATGACTTGAGGGAGCATCACGGCAAGGCCGGAATTGAAATGGGTTGATGAATTAATGTGGGTTGTGGGGCGTCCCCCTTCCCGGGCAAGTTCTGGGATGGTACTCAAGATTATGAAAACCCGCCATCGTTTCGGTTGCAGCCAGGGCCCTGCCCGACGGATTCGGCCGGCTGCTGCCGCCTTTCCCAACCGGAATACAAGAGACGGACCAGGCGGTTGGCCTGGCCCACGGAAATTTCATTTCATTTGGTGACAACCAGTTGGCCTGGCCAAGAACGGAAGTTAAACCAATGGGGAGCGGTGCTCGCAGGAGACACTGTCACCGGTCCGATACAGTTTAGTATGGGTTATTGCGCAGGCGGGAGAAACAAAACCCCGGTGGAAATCCTTTCCCACCGGGGTTCCTTGGCATTCCGTTGCCTCAGGCTCGCTCCATCGATTCGCGTGAGCGGGCTCTTATGGCCGTGTGTTCAGGAGCAACCAGTTCAGGAGCAACCGGTTCAGGAGCAACCGGTCGTAGCTCCGCAGTTATGACATTTGTAGCAGGCCCCGTTGCGCACCGTCACCGAACCGCATTCGGGACAGGGCGGGCTGTCGGCCTGCCGCCGGAAGACGTTTTTCTCGACTTCCATGGTGATCCTGGTCGGGCCGCCGGCGGTGGCTTCCATGGCCTTCAGGCCGGAGGCCGCCTTCATTTCCTTTTCCTTGAGGGAAAGGGCGTCCCGGGTGTCGTCGGCGCCGTCGGGCTCGGTGCCGTCGGCGTCACCGGCGTGTTCGCCGAACTTCAGGTCCATCCAGCGGAAGATATAATCCATCACCGATTTGGCGATGGGGATATCGGGGTTGCTGGTGAACCCGCTGGGTTCGAACCGCGCGTGGCAGAACTTGTTGATCAGCACCTTCAGCGGCACGCCGTACTGCAGCATGATCGACACGCTGGTGGCGAAGCTGTCCATCAGGCCGCTGACCACGGAACCTTCCTTGGCCATGGAGATGAACATCTCGCCGGGTTTGCCGTTGGGGTACGTGCCGATGGTGAGGTAACCCTCGTGACCGGCGATGGAGAACTTGTGGGTCACGGCCTGGCGTTCATCCGGCAGACGCACGCGCTTGGGCTTGGGCGGCGCACTGTGGTCATCCGCCTTGACCTCTTCGGTCGCCTTGTTCCCCGTGTTGAGGGGCTGCAGACGCTTGGAGTTGTCGCGATAGATCGCCACAGCCTTCAGGCCCATCTTCCAGGCTTCCATGTAGGTGATGGCGATTTCGTCGACGGTGGCCTCGGTCGGCAGGTTCACCGTCTTGCTGATGGCGCCGGACAGGAACGGCTGCACCGCGGACATCATGCGCAGATGCCCCATGTAGTGGATGGAACGCTCGCCGTTGGCCGGCCGGAAGGCGCAATCGAACACCGGCAGGTGTTCCTCCTTGAGGTCGGGAGCGCCTTCGATGGTCTCGTGTTCGGAGATGTACTTGACGATCGACTCGATCTGCCCGTCCTCGTAACCCAGGTTCTCCAGGGCGTCGGGAACGGAGTTGTTGACGATTTTCATGATGCCGCCGTCGACCAGTTTCTTGTATTTCACCAGGGCGATGTCGGGCTCGACACCGGTGGTATCGCAATCCATCAGGAACCCGATAGTGCCGGTCGGGGCCAGCACGGTGACCTGGGCGTTGCGGTAACCGTAATCGTGACCGAGGGCATAGGCCTCGCGCCAGACCGTCTCCGCTTCGTCCAGCAGCATTTCGGGCACCCGGTTGGCGGTGATGCCGTTGACGGCGGCCCGATGCTTGCGAATGACCTCGAGCATGGGCTCACGGTTTATTTCGTACCCTTCGAACGGGCCGATCTGGCTGGCGATCTCCGCCGAGGTCAGGTAGGCCTGACCGCACATCAGGGCGGTGATGGCCGCGGCGAAATCCCGGCCGGTGTTGCTGTCGTAGGGCAGGCCGCGGTCCATGAGCAGGGCGCCGAGGTTGGCGTAGCCCAGGCCCAGGGGACGGAATTTGTGGCTGTTGGTCTCGATCTCCTCGCGCGGGTAACTGCTGTTGCCCACCAGGATCTCCATGGCCACGATCATGACCCGGCTGGCGTAACGGAAAGCCTCGGTATCGAATTCCCCGTCTTCGGTACGGAACTTCATCAGGTTCAACGAAGCCAGATTGCACGCCGAGTTGTCCAGGAACATGTACTCGCTGCAGGGGTTCGACGCGTGGATCCGGTCGGTGTTCCGGCAGGTGTGCCAGTCGTTGATCGTGGTGTCGAACTGCATGCCCGGGTCGCCGCAGACGTGGGTGCCCTCGGCGATCTTGTTCATCAGGTCGCGGGCCTGGTACGTGTCCATGGGCCGGCCGTCGACCACCGCGCGGGTGGTCCACTCGCCGTCATCCTCCACCGCGCGCATGAATTCGTTGCTGACCCGCACCGAATTGTTGCTGTTCTGGAAAAAGATGGAGTTATAGGCCTCGCCGCCGAACGAGCCGTCGTAACCCTGGTCCATGAGGGCCCAGGCCTTCTTCTCCTCGTTCACCTTGCAGTCGATGAATTCCTCGATGTCGGGATGGGCGGCGTCCAGAATGACCATCTTGGCCGCGCGCCGCGTCTTGCCGCCGGACTTGATCACGCCGGCGAAGGCGTCGAAGCCGCGCATGAACGACACCGGGCCGCTGGCCGATCCGCCCGCCGACAGGCTTTCCCGGCTGGACCGCAGGGTGGACAGGTTGCTGCCGGTCCCGCTGCCGTACTTGAACAGCAGGCCCTCGGTCTTGGCCAGGTCCAGGATGCTGGCCATGGAATCCTCGACCGCGTTGATGAAGCAGGCCGAGCACTGGGGCGCTTTTTCCACACCCACGTTGAACCAGACAGGAGAATTGAAGGCGGCCAGTTGGTTGACGAGCAGATGGCGCAGCTCGGCACGAAAGATTTCAGCATCCGCGGGTGAGGCGAAGTACCCGTCCTTGATGCCCCAGTCAGCGATGGTATTGGCCACCCTATCGATGAGCTGGCGTACGGAAGTCTCTCGCTCGGGCGTGCCCTGGCCGCCCCGGAAATATTTGGAGACGACCACGTTGGTGGCCATCTGGGTCCACGAGGCGGGGATTTCGCAGTCGTCCTGACGGAAAAGTGTTTCACCCTTGTCGTTGGTGATGGTGGCCGAACGCAGTTCCCACTCGATGGCGTCGAAGGGATCGACACCCTCGGTGGTGTACTTCCGCTCGATGGTCAGGCCTTTGCCCTTGAGCCTCACCGGCTCCGGGGCGGCGGCATTGTGGGCTGCGAGGCCTTCATCGACCAGTCCGTTCACGTCGACATCACCCATCTCCAGGCGGGCGGCGGCCCGGGCGCCGTTTCCCTCATCTTCAACGGCGTCGCTGGCGCCGGCGGAAGATCGGGTGGTATTTTTTTGCTGGATGGCGACGTTTTCCGGAAGAGCGTCGTTTTTAGTCTGCAGTTTGATGGACTTTTCCCGCTTGATGCGATCCGTCATGATCCCCACTCCTTTGTTCAGATCCATCTGAACTCCTGAATAACACAGGACTTTATCGATGTTTGATTGGTCCACCTGACCCGGGACGTACTCGCTGGCGGCCCGTAGATCATCTTCCTGTCTTGAGGAAAAATGAGGTCAAGCTTGATGTTCTATGTGCAAGTCACCCCAATATGTTGGGGTAATCCGGCAGCCATAACCACACCCCCTTGTGGGGTTGATCGGACAATAATATTTTCACCGGGCGTGCATCAAAGCAAAAATTTCCAGAACGTGTTTTACCGTCCGGCCCGTGATTTGAAACCTGACAAAAATCGAGGCAATCCATTGTTCTGACCTCGTATGGAGCATTTAATTTATTTTGTAAAGAATTCACTCATGATCACGCCTCAACCCTGCCGGAACATCTGTCGATTTTCCAGCATTCGCAGCCTTCGCAATAACATATTGGTTTTAAAAGAAATATGAACTCGGGGCGAGAACCCCTTTGACCTGGAACACCCGCGGGTCCGGACAACCCTGAAAAAACCACTGGAAATGGGGAAAAATCAGGTGCGATGGCCGCGGATTATTTCTTCCACGATGCCTTTGATCCGCTCCCGGCCCCGGCCAAAGGCGGCCTGGACCTCGTCCGCCGAGCCGGTGGACGACATGGGGTCGGTGATCGGCCGTGGCAGGTGGCGCTCGGGATGGGAAAGAACGGGCAGGTAGCGGCCGGCCTCGTTGCTGAGAGTGACCACCAGGTCGAAGGAGTCCAGATCGAACCGGTCAAAGGTCTTGGTTTCCTGCCCCGCCATGTCCAGCCCGACCTCGGCCATGGCCCGCCGCGTGTTGTCCGTAATGGGGTAGGTCAGCAGGCCTCCGCTGCACGCCGTCCACTCCGCGGGAAACAGCCGACCGGCCCAGGCTTCAGCCATCTGACTGCGGCAGGAGTTGGCGGTGCAGATGAAAATTACGTTCACGAATCTTCGTCTTCCGGATCCACGGCGATATCCACCAGGGCATCCCCCTGGCCGACCAGTTGTCCGTCCTGGACATGGACCGCGGTGACGGAACCGGCCGCCGGCGCGGTCAACTCGGTCTCCATTTTCATTGATTCCAGGATGAGAACCGCCTGGCCCGCCTCGACCCTCGCCTCCGGCTGAACCAGCACCTTGACCACCTTGCCCGGCATGGCGGCGAAAAGACCGCCGCCGACGGCGGTATCGACTTCATCATCGGCCACTTCCGGGTCCGGCAGATCCAGCACATGCACCTTGCCGTCACAGAAAACCAGACGCTGGTCCCCCTTGCGGGCCACCCACAGACGGCGGCGGCCCTGATGGGTGTCCACCAGCCAGGATCCTCCCTGCTCGCGGAACGCCTGCAGGGGCACCTCCCGGCCATCGACGACCAGTCGCCAGTCGTCACCCTGTCGGGAAACCTCGACGGCGACCGTTTCCTCTTGGCAGCGAAAATTCAGCAACAAGGCAATCGTCCTTTCTCCGGGTATAGGGCGTCCTATTCCAGGCCCGACATCCGGAATCGTCCCAGGTACCGCCAGGGAGTGTCCTCGCGAGCCGCAGGACCGGCCGCTCCGGCGGAGCGGGGTCCGGCGCCCTGGTGCCGGTGTTCCAGTTCAGCCACCGCGGCGACGGCCAGGGCCAGGTCCCCGTCTTCGGCGCGATCACCGCTCCAGTCGGGCAGGTGTTCCTCCAGGAACCCCGTGTGAAGCCGGCCGGCGGCGAAGGCCGGCTCCTGCAGGATGGCGATCAGGTATTCCACGTTGGTGGTCACCCCCAGGACGGCGAAATCCCGCAGCGCGGTCACGGCCCGCTCGATGGCAGCGGACCGATCCTCCCCATGAAGGCTGAGCTTGGCCATCAGAGGATCGTAGTACATGCTGATTTCGTCGCCCTGGCGGACCCCGCTGTCGATGCGGACACCCGGTCCTTCGGGCTCGTTAAGCAACAGGATTTCACCCAGCGAAGGCATGAAACCGCCCGCCGGATCCTCGGCATAGATGCGGCATTCGATGGCGTGTCCGCGGGCGGTGAGATCGTCCTGGCTCCAGGGCAGGGGGTGCCCTTCGGCCACCCGGATCTGCGCCCGGACCAGATCCGTACCGGTCACCAGTTCGGTGACCGGGTGTTCCACCTGCAGGCGGGTGTTCATCTCCAGGAAGTAGAAATCACCCCCGCCGCCGAGCAGGAATTCGACGGTGCCGGCCCCCTGGTAGTCCACCGCCCGGGCGGCGGCCACCGCGGCGGCGCCCATTTCCTGCCGCAATTCAGGCGTCAGGGCGGGGCTGGGCGTTTCCTCGATGATCTTCTGGTGGCGGCGCTGGATCGAACACTCGCGTTCAAACAAGTGGACATGGTTGCCCCGGTTGTCCCCGAAAATCTGGAATTCCACGTGGCGGGGCGTTTCGATGAATTTTTCCACATACACCGTGCCGTTGCCGAACGCCCCCCGGGCTTCGCGGGCCGCTCCCTCGCAGGCCCGGACCACTCCGTCCGGGGAATCGACCAGCCGCATCCCCTTGCCCCCGCCACCGAAAGCGGCCTTGACCATCAACGGGTAACCCACCCCGGCACAAATCTCGCGGACTTCCTCGGCCGGGTAGCGGCCTTCGGCGTCCGGATCGGGCAGCAGGGCGCCCGGCACCACGGGGACGCCGGCCTTTTCCATGATGGCCCGCGCGGCGGTTTTTTCGCCCATCTTTTCGATGACTTCCGGCGCCGGGCCGATAAAAATGACGCCGGCCTCGGCGCAGGCCCGGGCGAAGTCGGCGTTCTCGGCCAGGAAGCCGTAGCCGGGATGGATGGCGTCGGCGTCGGTTTCCAAGGCCACTTCCAGCAGGCGGTCCATGCGCAGATAGGATTCGCCCGGCTCGGCCGGGCCGATGGTCACCGCCAAGTCGGCGAGTTCCGCATGCAGGGCGTGGCGATCCACTTCCGAACACACCGCCACGGTCCCGATGCCCAGTTCCCGGCAGGCGCGGATCACCCGCACGGCTATTTCACCACGGTTGGCCACCAGAATCCTGCTGATGGGACGCAATTCCGGCGTCTGGGCCTGGTCGGGGCTCATCGATCACCACTTTCACTGTTGGGCAGGGACCAATTCACGTCAATCGCCCAGGGAGAAGGCTCTTTGGCCAGGAAGGATTCCAGGGCGGCCTGGGCCTCGGACCCGGTCCGGGCCTCGGCGATCATGCGGGCGGCCAGCTCTCCGCTGCGGGCGAAGCCCAGCGATTCCACGCCTTCCAAAAGACTCTTGCACTTGCCCAGGGTTTCCGCCCCGCCGCGCAGCAGCGACCGCACGGTGGCCTCCACCAGGACATCCAGTTCCCCGTCGGCCGCCAGCTTGTCCACCAGGCCGATGCGGTGGGCTTCGGCGCCGTCGATGACCTCGGCCGTCAGGAAATAATGGCGGGCCGCGGCCTGACCGATGCGGTCGATGACCATGGGGGCGATCACCCCGGGGACCAGTCCGAGGCGCACCTCGGAAAAGGAAAACCGCGCCCGGAAAGCGGACACGACCACATCGCAGGCGGCCAGAAGCCCCACCCCGCCTCCGAAGGCCGGCCCCTGCACCCGGGCCACCACCGGCGCCGGGCAATTGCGGACCGACCGGAACATGGCGCCCATATCCAGGGCGGCGGTCATGTTCTCCTGGTAGTCCGCCTGGCCCAATTCCTTCATTTCACCCAGGTGGGCGCCGGAACAGAACACGTCACCGGTGGCCCTAAGGACAATGACATGGGGCCGGTAGCGTCCCCCGTATCCGATGTCCTGGTCACCGTCCGGCAACCCCGCCTTGCCCGGATCGACGGGCAGGGGATCGCGGTAGGCCACGGCCTCGAACATGTCCCGCAGGGCGCCGATGGTCTCGCGGTCGAAGGCGTTTTTCACCTCCGGTTTGTCGATGGTCACCACCAACACGCGCCCGGCAATATCCTGATGAATCCCCTGTGTGGTCCCCATATGATCTCTCCTACATCCTGTAGATTCCGAATTTCACCGGCGGGATCGGTGTCTGCAGCGACATGGCCAGTCCCAGGCCGAGAACGTCGCGGGTCTGGACGGGGTCCAGCACACCGTCGTCCCACAGCCGGGCGCTGCTGTAATAGGCGTGTCCCTCGGTCTCGTACTTGGCCAGGATCGGATCCAGGATTCCCTTCTCCTGTTCCGCGGTCAGGCTCTCGCCGCGCCTTTCGGCCTGTTCCTTCTTGACCGTCAACAGCACGTTGGACGCCTGTTCGCCGCCCATCACCGAGATCTTGGCCTGGGGCCACATGAACATCAGCCTGGGCTGGTAGGCGCGGCCGCACATGCCGTAATTTCCCGCCCCGTAGCTGCCGCCGACCACGACGGTGAACTTGGGTACGGTGCTGTTGCTGACGGCGTTGACCATCTTGGCCCCGTCCTTGGCGATGCCCCCGTGTTCGTACCGCTTGCCGATCATGAATCCGGTGATGTTCTGCAGGAAGATCAGCGGGATTTTCCGCGCGTTGCACAATTCGATGAAGTGGGTGGCCTTCAGCGCCTCTTCGCTGAACAGGATCCCGTTGTTGGCCAGGATGCCCACGCTGTAGCCGTGCAGACGGGCGAATCCGGTCACCAGGGTGGTGCCGTAGCGGGGCTTGAATTCGTGCATCCGGCTGCCGTCGACCATGCGGGCGATGACTTCACGGATGTCGAAGGGAAACTTGGGATCGTGACTGATGACGCCGTAGAGTTCCTCGGGGTCGTAATGGGGTGGTTCGGGAGCGTCACAGGGTCCGTGGGCGGATTGCACCGGCCCCAGGTTTTCGATGATGTCCCGGACCATGCGCAACGCATGGGCGTCATCGTTGGCCAGATGGTCGGCCACGCCGCTGATGCGCGTGTGCACGTCGCCGCCGCCGAGATCCTCCGCCGTGACCTCCTCGCCCGTGGCGGCCTTCACCAGGGGCGGCCCACCCAGGAAAATGGTCCCCTGCTCCTTGACGATCACCACCTCTTCGCTCATGGCCGGCACATAGGCGCCGCCGGCGGTGCAGGATCCGAGCACGGCGCTGATCTGGGGAATGTCCATCCCGCTCATGATGGCCTGATTGTAGAAGATGCGGCCGAAGTGTTCGCGGTCGGGAAAAACCTCGTCCTGCAGGGGCAGGAAAGCCCCGCCGGAATCCACCAGGTAAACGCAGGGAAGACTGTTCTCCCGCGCGATCTCCTGGGCCCTGAGGTGCTTCTTCACCGTCAGGGGCAGATAGGTGCCCCCTTTGACCGAGGCGTCGTTGGCCACGACCATCACCTGGCGCCCGTGAACCAGACCGATCCCGGTGATCAGACCGGCGGCGGGGACCTCGTCCGGGTAGACCCCGTGCGCCGCCAGGGGCGATAGTTCCAGGAAGGGGGATCCCGGATCCAGCACCCCTTCGATACGGTCCCGCACCATCATCTTGCCCTGGGACAGATGGCGTTCGCGGGCTTTTTCGCTGCCCCCGCGGCGGATGTTCCCCAGCAGGCCGGCCAGGTCGGCGGCGCACTGCCGGTTCAGCTTGTCGTTTTCCTTGAAGGTCGCGTCCTGCGTATTGATCTGGCTCTTGATCCGTTTCATCCCGGCTCCTTGCAGGGGATTCAGGACACCCACCCGGGAGCGGGACTCCCGGGCGGATGGATGCATTAAAGATATGGCACGGGGAATTATAGACCCTGCCGAAGGCAGGGTCTACAGTCAGGTCGCGTCATTCGGAACTAGCCCTCGGTCTTTTTCTCGGTCGCGTCATTCGGAACTAGCCCTCGGTCTTATTCTCGGCCGCGTCCTTCAGCTTGTCGTTGGCCATAATGGCGATTTCCACCCTCCGGTTGGCCCGGCGACCGCCGTCGGTCGCGTTGTCACCGATGGGCTGGGCTTCGCCGTATCCCATGATGGTGAACCGGGGCACCAGAACGTGGGCGCCTTCCAGGATCGTGGCCACGGACTGGGCCCGGTTGCGGGACAGGGTCATGTTGTAATCCTCGGATCCCGTCGCATCCGTGTGACCCTCGATGAGGATGTCGGTGTCCTCGTATTTGTTGAGGACCTCCGCCAGGTTGATCAGGTTTTGCCGGCCATCGGCCTGGACTGCGGCACTGGCGGTTTCGAACAGGATTCCCGAGTCGAAGGTGATCTTGATACCTTCGCCGATGCGCTCCACGGTGGCTCCTTCGATATCCCGCTCGATCTCGGCGGCCTGGTCATCCATGTACTTCCCGATGAAGAGGCCGGCGGCCCCGCCGACGGCGGCTCCGATAATGGCGCCGACAGCCGTATTGCCGGCCTGGTTGCCGATGACCCCGCCGATGACGGCCCCGGACCCGGCCCCGATGATGGCACCTTTTTCCTTGTTGCTCATGCTGGCGCAACCCACGGTGCCGACAAGCATGGCTGCAATCAGTATGTAGCTGAGAATTTTCATGGTCGTTCCTTCCTTGCTCCGATACTTGGTGGACGATCGGTTCCAATGCGAAAGAGTACTGGTGATGCCGGTTATAAACAAGTATTCATAGGGTCATGATCATATCCGGCGGCAGCATCATCACCGACCAGGGACCCACACGGGCGGACATCCATTTCGAAGGCGCCCGAATCACCGCCGTTACCCCCCCAGGCGAACCTGCCGGCGAGGAAACGGTCGTCGATGCCGGCGGATTGCTGGTCCTGCCGGGCGCGGTCGACGCCCACACCCATTTCGGAATGCCCCTGGGCCAGGGTATCTCCAGCCTGGGCTGGCGCGAGAGCTCCGAAGCCGCCCTGCTGGGGGGCACCACGACCATCATCGATTTCGCCAATCCGGCCGTCGGCGAACCCCTGCCGCAGGCGGTCGCCAAGTGGCGCGGCATGGCCGACGGGGACATCCTGTGCGATTACGGACTGCACACCACCGTGACCGATGTTTCCCCGGACCGCCTGGCTGAAATCCCGGGTCTGGTGGAAAACGGCCTGGCCACCTTCAAGGGGTTCCTGGCCTACAAGGGCCGGCTGATGCTCGCCGCGGACGATATGAAACGCCTGATGGAGGCCGTCTGCAAATCCGGGGCCATGCTCCTGGTCCACGCCGAAGACGGCGAGATGAACGCGGCGGCCGAGGAAACCCTCCTGAATACCGGCCGCACGGGCCCGAATTGGCATCCTTTCGCCCATCCGGACGAATCCGAGGAAAAAGCCGTGGCCGATATCCTGGACATGGCCGCGGAAACCGGCTGTCCCCTGACAATCGTGCATATGAGTCTGGCCCGGTCATTGGTATTGTTGAAAAAAGCCCGGAAAAAACGGAACAATACTATTACATTGTTGGGCGAAGTCTGTTTGCATCATTTGTTTGCGGACTCCGGCCTCTATAAAGCCGGTCACGGGGCTGCTCTGGCGTCCATCTGTTCACCGCCTTTGCGGGCGGCGGGCAACGGGGACGACTTGTTGGCGGGCCTCGTGGCCGGCGATCTCGATTTCCTTTCCACAGACCACTGCGAATTCAGCCTGGCCGTGAAGTCGGCGGCGGCGGGCGGAGGGTTTCCCCGCGTGCCCAACGGCTGCGGCGGCGTCGGTGAACGCCTGGCGGTCACCTATTCGCTGGCCGTAAAATCCGGAAAGATGAGCCCGGCCCGCTGGATTGAAGTCTGCTGCCGACGGCCCGCCGAGTTGATGGGCCTGAAAGACCGCAAGGGACAACTGAAGCCGGGCTTCGACGCCGACATCGTCCTGTTCGACCCCGCCGCCGAATACCGTTGGGAACCCCTGGGTGCCAGCGACCGCGCCGGCTCCCTGTGGGCCGGGCTGCCGGTATCCGGTCGCGTGCGCGACGTGTGGCTGCGCGGCCGCCAGGTGGTCTCCCAAGGCGTACTTACCCTCGACCAGCCCGGCGGACAATTCCTGCCGCGGCATCTGTAATGCGAAAGGACCCGGAGCGATGGCCTCCACCTCACCCGCCCAGCTGGCCGCCCGTTATGAACGCATCTTTGACCAGTTGGTGGAGCTCTTCACCAATAACGACGAGCCGGTCGCCCGTATGGCCACCATCAGCGCCCTGTTGCATCACAAGATGCCCCATTTTTTCTGGACGGGATTCTACCGGCTGATCAACGGGAAACTGGTCGTCGGCCCGTATCAGGGGCCTCTGGCGTGCGCGGTTCTGGACGGTCCCGAGGGAGTGTGCTGGGCCTGCGTCAAGCGGCGGGAAACGGTCATCGTGCCGGACGTGCACGCCTTCGAGGGCCACGTGGCCTGTGACGACCGGTCCCAGAGCGAAATCGTGGTGCCGGTGCGCGAACCGGCGGGCAACGTGGTGGCGGTGCTGGATGTGGACAGCGATCAGCCCGACTCGTTCACGGAAGTGGACCGGGCCGGGCTGGAGAAGATCGTGGCGCTGGTCAACGAAACAGGGCTTTGACCGAGCCCCAATTGATTCCCTCGACCCCCTTGGGCAGGTTCGTCAGGTCCACCTGTCCGACCATCTCGTAATACTGCTTGATGGCACCATTGTGCAGTGAGTCCCGCCCGGACACGTAGAACCTGATCGTGCCCTGCACCCTGAGGTAGGAAAAGCTCTGCCCGCGGTCGAAAAGGAAATCCACTTCATAGGGAGCCCATTCGGTGTCGGGAATGATGTCGTCCGGCGGCGATGAGGTAAAGGTTTCCAATTGCTGAAACCTGGTGAACGAGATGTTGACCACACCGGGAACAAGGTCTCCATTGGGGTCGGTCACCGCTTCACCCGAGAACATCCGTTCGTGGATCCGGCGCTCCTCGTTGTAATCCAGGGTCGTCCCCACATCCGGGAATTCCATGATGGTGGCATCCTGCAGGAATGTCAGGAAATCCGGGTGCATCAGCTCCCTGTAGCCTTCGAAATACCTCCACTCGTAGACTTCCTGGAAGTTTTCCATCAACTTTTCCGGCGTATCGGGAAAGACCAGATCCGGTCCCAGCACATTGATTTCCTGAGAGGCCTCGGCGACGGCTCCCCACCGGTCGCGCACCTGGACGGTGACGGTTTTGATACCCCAGGTCAGGTAATCGTGATAGGCGACCGGATCCGCGGACCACTCGGACCAGCCACCTTCGGTTTCGAATTGCCACCGGTAGGGTTCCGGGAGAAAACCGCTGTCGGGATCGTGCGACCCCGTGGCGTCACCGCGATACAGCAGTGGCGCCCCGCCGATATCCGTCACCTCCAGGGCCGCCTGCGGAGCCTCGTTGGTCAGATAGGTCAGGTGCACGCCGCCCCAGGTGTGGACCACCCCGGAATCCTTGACGGGATCGACCTCGACCATGTCGAGCAGCCGGTAGTATTGAACGGCCGATCCGTCGGCAGCGACGGTATCGCTAGACATGGCGACAAAATCAAAGGTCCCTGTCGCAGCCAGGGTCGAAACGCCGGAACCGCGTTCCACGAACATCTGCAGGGTGAAGCGGGCCGAGGCCCGGGAGTTTTCCCCTGCGGCCAGGATCTCCCAGGGGGTATCCTGGGTCATGAAGGGAAAGGAAATGCGGGTCACACCCGGCACGATTTTTCCCAGCCAGTTTGTGAGACCCTCCCCCGAAAACATACGCCAGGCGGTCTGGACGATTTCATCGCCTGTCATGTATTCGGTCAGAAGTTGGTATTCATTCAGGTCGCCGGTGCTGAAGCGGAACCGGAAGTCCGGATCAATCAGATCCCCGTACATGGTGCTGTCCATGGTGGTCAGGGCGGTTTTCCACAGGGCCATGAGGGAATCGGGTGACACGGCGAGATAGCCGTCATCGGGAAGTGGACCCGGCGAGACAGGGTCGTCGTCGCTGCAGCCGGCCACCAGGACCAGGCTCATCATGATGATGAGGGCGGCCACCCAAAACAGAATGTTGGGACATCTGGTCACGAAACCTTCTCCTTGTCCGATGTTTATTGGCACCATGCCCGCAATTACTTATTATCCAAACTCAACATTTACATTCTTCCTGTAACTTCAACGAAATATCGCTTTGACCTTGCCCCAGGAATTCTCCTCCGTACTTTTTCCCAGATTGGTCAAATCCACCATGCCGGCCATCAGGTAATAGGTTTGATTGGTGCCGCCGACCACTACCTCATGGGCCTTGGCGTAGATTTTCACCGTTCCATTCACTCTCAAGGTCGAAAAATCCTGGCCCCGGTCCCAAAGGAGTGACACCTCGTACGAAGTCCATACGGTTCCGGGAAAATTATCCTCGTCATCGGTCGGGGACCAGTTGGCCTGCGCACTGAATACGCTGAATGAAATGTCCGCTACACCCGGAATAAAATCCCCATCGGGATCGGTGAGGTTATCGCCGGAAAACATTCGCTCGTGGATCCGGCTTTCCTCGCTTAAATCCAGCATGGTGCCGACGCTGGGAAACTCCTGTGTCGTCGCCTCCTGCAACACCATCAGGAATTCCGGATCCAGCAGGGCCATGTATTTTTCCGGGTCCCTGGTTTCCTGAGCATCCCTGAACAGGGCAACCAGCTCATCGGGCGACTCCGGCCCGGCCACCGGATCGGGAATCACCCGCACCGGATCGTCATCATCGCTGCAGCCGGCCAGGATCAACATGCCCGCCAGGACTGTAACCGCCCCCATCAGAAGGACCTTGGTTGTTTTTGTATGATTCATGATGCTTCTCCTGTAATGAAAATTTATCCCGTCAAAGTTCGACACCCTCGCCCGGCAACGGGAACCACCGCAGCGGTTCGAGTTCGTCATCGAGCTTGACCTGCGCCGCCTCGGCCGCGATCCCACCCGGCAACCCCGATTGCCCCGCCAGATCCGCCATGTCCATGACGATCCGCTCGGCGTCTTCCAGATACTCGGCGAACGCGCTCTCGGGTTCGGTGTGATGGTGGGACCGGTACTGCATCTTGCCCGAGCAATAGGTGATGTCGTCCAGGCTCAGCCCGGCGCCGGTCACGCCCCCGCGGTGGCGCCAGATGCCCGTCACCGCGTCGAAATCGTAATGGGGCAGCAGCCGCCAGCCCTCGCGGGCGATGAAAACCACCGCATCGATGATGAACCGGAAAACCGTATCGGAGATGAAGTAGTTGAAGTTCACCCGCACCCAGCCGGGCTTGATGCCTTCGCTGCCGGCATCGATGGCCTCGTGGAATTTCATGCTGCGCGCCAGGTCGATGCCCAGCAACCGGTGGCCGTAGGGCCCGGCGCACGAACATCCGCCACGGGCCTGGATGCCGAACAGGTCGTTCAGCAGGGCGACCACGAAGTTGTGGTGCAGCACCATGTCGCCGCGCCGGATCACGAACGACACGATGGACAGTCGTTGCGCATCCAGGTTCCCCAGGACCTCGATGTTGGGGTTTTCGGCCCAGGCGTCGATGGCCCTCTTGACGAACCCGTGTTCGAACTGCTCGATGTTCTCCTCGCCCACGGCGTTTTTCAGATGGAAGACGAGCCCCGCCCGGATGGCTTCGATGATCGCCGGAGTGCCGCCCTCCTCCCGGTGGGCGGGATCGGCCAGGTATGTGTGATCTTCCGGGCTGACGTACGACACCGTGCCGCCGCCCGGAACCGTGGGAACCCGGTTGGTGATCAGCCGGCGCTTGACCACCAGAACCCCCGGCGTGCCGGGGCCGCCGACGAACTTGTGGGGTGAAATAAACAGCGCGTCCTTGTACGCCAGGCTTCCCTGGTTCGGCCCGGCGGCGGGATTCATCTCGATCTTCACATAGGGCGCGGCCGCGGCGAAATCCCAGAAGGCCAACGCGTCATGGGTGTGCAACAGGCGCGAGATGCCGGCCGTGTCCGAGACGATGCCCGTCACGTTGCTGGCCGCCGAAAAGCTGCCGATCTTCAGGGGCCTGTCCGCATGGGCGACAAGTTCCCGCTCGAGGTGGGCCTGGTCGATGCGGCCGTCCTGGTCCTCGGCAATGACCACCACGTCGGCGATCGATTCGCGCCAGGGCAGTTCGTTGGAATGATGCTCGTAGGGTCCGATGAAAACCACGGGCCGCCGCGCGGCGGGGATGTGCTCCGAAAGACCGTATTCCTCGTCCAGGTTGCTGGGCACCCTGAGGTTCAGGATCTCGATCAACTTGTTGATGGCCCCGGTCGCCCCGGACCCGCAGAAGATCACCACATCGTCCTCGGCACCCCCCACGCCTTCGAGGATGATCCTGCGGGCGTCCTCGCGGAAACGGGTGGTCTGCAGGCCGGTGCTCGAGGTTTCGGTGTGGGTGTTCGCGTATAGTGGCAGCACTTCCTCGCGAATGAAGTTTTCGATGAATTCCACCGAACGGCCGCTCGCCGTGTAGTCGGCGTAGGTCATCCGCCGCGGGCCATAGGGACCGTCGAGGGCCCGGTCGTCACCGATGATGCCGTCGCGGATCTTCTCGATCAGGTGCTGGACGTTTTTTTCCAAGGGCGGACCTCGTGGGCGGATACAAGTGCTTATTGATCCAATAAAAGCCGTTTACGGCTGGATCAAGTATAACCGCTGGGCCCTGTCGGGGGAAGAGGCACAGTTACGCCCTTTGGTTTGGGCTATGGTTCCGGCCATCATTTTCATGTGAAAACCGATGACAGGATCCGCAAAGGGTGGTCAGGTTTTCGGGATTGTTGCCTCCGCCTTGGTTGCGAGGGACCAAGTGGTGAACTTCAAGGAACCGCGTCCGACCGCAACCGGGAGCCTGGCAGCGGTGCCGATCGCGGGCCAAAACCTGCCTCCTGACACGCGGGGGAATTGTCGTCGTGTTTCGGCCACCATGCTTGCAGATTGCGGCATCACACTTCATCCGTTCGGCCTCGGCCCGGCTTAGCTCGCGCTTTCCGACGTCAGTTTCCACTGTCATTTTGCCGGCTTCTTCGTGAACATGGATCTGCACC
>JBDLKA010000058.1:0-22386 GCA_039714075.1 Candidatus Krumholzibacteriota bacterium
GGCCGGCATGGCCGATGATATCACCGGTCATCTTCGCGCCGACGACCCGAACATCGTTCTTTATGATTCCCTGGCGACCTGGAGTGATATCGGTCCGCTGGACGATGTTGCCGGCAGTACGGTCTATTCCCTTTCGGTCACCAATATCCTGGGAATAGTGGAAAGCCGTTTCGACTTCGTGGATAACCATGGCCGGGTGTTCAGCCACTATTTCAGCCCCTGGCGCCCAACGGCCCCATTGAACATCACCACGGACACTTCCCTGGGGTCCGATATCATCGCCCTGAGGTGGGACCCCTCCACCTCTCCCAAACGGTACGGCTACAACATCTACCGGAGCCTCAGCGATTTGGGTCCCTTCCAGAGGGTGAACCAGGACGTCGTCGCGGGAACGTCCTATTTCATGGATACCGGCCTGGACCAGTTGACCCGCTATTACTACAAGGTGGCAACCGTCGATTCCTCCCGGGTGCTGAGCGTGATGTCGGCCGTGGTGGCCCAATCCACCGCTCCGGCGGAACGGGAGGGTTTCCCGGTTCCAATTTCCAGTGAAACCAGCGGCCACCTGGCTGTTGGTGATGTCGACGGCGACGGCGATCAGGAAATCGTTCTGGGCAACGACCAGGTCTACGTTTTCCACCACAACGGCATGGAACTTCTGGACGGGGACGCGGACTCCCAGACCCTGGGCGTCTTCACGAACTATCCCGCCGGTCACGTTTTCAATCCCGCTGGCATCACCCTGGGCCATCTGGACGACGTTCCCGGCCTGGAAATGATTGTTTCGGAACAAACCCCCGTACAGCAGATCCACGTCTTCACCAGGGACGGCTCCGAACTTGCAGGCTGGCCCCAGACTTTGACTTCCAACCAGGTGGGTTCCAAATGGAACTGGGCCGCCCCGGCAGTGGGCGACATTGACGGGGATGGCGAACCCGAAGTCGTGGTCAACACCCTCAACGGTGTGGTTTTCGCCTGGCACGCCGACGGGACCGAAGTCAGGGACGGTGACGGCGATCCCGGTACCATCGGTCCGTTCTACGTCCGCTCCGGCGCCCAGTACGAGTGGTCGCGCAGTGGTCCGGCTTTGTACGATCTCGATGGTGACGGCGCGAAGGAAATCATTTTCGGCACCAGGAACGACGATTCGGGCCTCAAGCGCCTGATGGCCATCAAATATGACGGCACCGATGCACCCGGGTTCCCCTACAACGTCGTGGCCGGCGTCTCGGTGGATCCGTGCATCGGCGATCTGGACGGCAACGGGCAGGTGGAGATCATCATCCAGGATAATGCCCGCTATCTGTACGCGGTCCAGCAGGACGGGACCAACTATCCCGGTTTCCCTGTCTATATGGGCTACGCAGCCCTTCACAACTGGGTCAGCAGCCCCGCCCTCGGGAACATGGATGCGGACCCTGACCTCGAAATCATCTATGCGCCCAACCAGTCGGGTCTTGTCAGCCGGATCGTCGTGGTCGATACCGATTACTCCGGCGGCACTTCCGGTCAGGAACTACCGGGCTGGCCGGTGACCCTGCCCGGCAGTTCGGAAGGCAGTCCGGTCGTCGGCGATATTGACGGCGATTCGGTTCCGGAAATCGTGCACGGCATCGGTGGCGGCGATGTGAGCGCCCCCTACAACCTGTACGCCTATCATGCGACCGGCGACCTGGTGGACGGTTTCCCGATCACCCTGGATGGTCCCCTGATGCCCTCGTCCGTCATCACGGATATCGACGCGGATTCTGACGTGGATATCGTTTACGGCGGCTGGGATTTCCTGATCCACGTCTGGGACATGCCGTTTGCCTACGATCGTCATGATGTTCCCTGGCCGACGTTCGGGGCAGCAGCCGGCGCGACGGGGTTCTGGTCCCCATGGCCGCCGTACCGGTGGAAAACCCGGAGGATTTGCCGGCGGCGGGGTTCACCGTCGGTTCCGTGTATCCCAATCCCTTCAACCCTTCGACTTCGGTCCGGTTGTACATTCCCCGGTCTTCGGAGCTCGATCTGGCTGTCTACGACGTCCAGGGACGCAAGATCCGGAACCTGTACACGGGCGGGATTGCCTCCGGTTGGCACACCCTGGTCTGGGACGGACAGGATGATGACGGCCGCACCCAGGCCAGCGGCATGTATTTCCTGCGGGCGAAGAACGCGGGCGAGGTCACCGTCCAGAAGATGACCCTGGTCAAGTAGGGTGATTGACGCGCCCCGCGGGCGTGGTTATCCTCAGGCGCAGCTCCGGTGGGGCTGCGCCTTTCCTTTTACGACTCCGGTTGATCGTTTTCTCCCGGCTGCCGATCGGAAACCAAAGGGCACATAGTGACCGCACGGAAATCTTTCAGATGCTGCGGATTGGTCCGGACCCCGGTGCGGGTCCGTACCTGCCTGTGGTTGCTGGGGCATGTCCTGCTGGTGCTGTCAGCTTTGGGGTTGGCGGGGTGCGGACCTGATGACAAGGAGACCGAGACGGGAACGCCGGCGACGGACCTGGCACCTGTTCCCGGGGGCACGGCCGTGGTGGCCCTTGACATGGATCCCGAAGTCCTGAATCCCCTGATCTATTCTTCATCCACCGCGGGCCTGGTTTACTCCGAACTGCACGACGGCTTGACCGAGATGGGGGATGATCTCCTTCATTATCCCCGTATCGCTACGGGTTGGGAGGTGGCCCCGGACAGCCTGTCGGTCACCTATCATCTGCGGCCCTGGCGCTGGTCCGATGGCGTGCCCCTGACGGCGTTCGACGTGGTGACGTCATTCGGTCTCTACAAGGATCCGGTCGTGGCCAGTCCGCGCCGGGGCAAATACCGCGATGTCCGGGCCGCGGTGGCCTTGGATTCCGCCACGGTCAGGTACGAACTGTCACGGCCCCTGCCTGATCTGCTGCGGCGAACATGGCATCATATCCTGCCCGGTCATCTGGTCGGTCACCTGGACCCGGCCGAAATCCGCAAATGGGAATTGAACCACCGGCCTCTTTCCTCGGGAGAATTTCTGCTGGAAGACTGGGCCCACAATCGTTCCCTGTCGATGGTTCGCAACCCCGCCTACCCGGGCAGGGCGGCCCTGCTGGACCGGGTGGTCTTTCGGATCCTTCCGGAGCAGAACGCGCGGCTGGTGGCCCTGGAAACCGGGGAAGTCGACTTTGTGGACAATATTCCTCCGGACGCCGTCCGCATCCTGGAACAAACGGGCCGGGTGCGGATCGCCGCGACTGGTGGGCGGCGGTTCTATTATCTGCAATGGAATTTTACCAACCCCCTGTTCGCCTCGGCGCAGGTGCGCAAGGCCCTGTCCCTGGCCATCGACCGGAACCGGATGATTGAAACCCTTCTGCTGGGATACGGCCGGCCCGCCATCGGTCCTATTCCTCCGGCGCTCTGGAATCATCACCGGGACATGAAACCCGATCCCTACGATCCCGCCCAGGCCCGCCGGTTGCTGGCGGATGCCGGGTGGGAGGATACCGACGGGGACGGCGTTCTGGACAGGGATGGAACGCCTTTCCGTTTCGAGATTCTTACCAAGCAGGGGGATCCCGTGCGGGAAAGCGGGTCGGTAATATTGCGGGAGAACCTCCGGGAAGTAGGGGTGGAGGTAACGATTCTGGCCATGGAACTCGCCGCGGGCCTGGACCGACTGCGGGCTGGACGATTCGACACCTACTTCGGCCGGTTGAACGCGAACCTCTATGGTGACCCGTCCGCAGTAATCAAATCCACGGCAGTCGAGGAATTCAACAACGGCCGTTTTGCCAATCCGCTGGTGGATTCGCTCCTGACGGTTGCTCTGCGTATCCCGGATCGTGGGGATGCCCTGCCGCTGTGGCTGGAAATCCAGGAAACGCTTGCGCAGGACCCTCCGGCCGCCTATCTCTTCTACCCGGAAAACCTGATCGGAATCGGGGAGAGGCTGCGGGATGTGCGCCCCCATCTCCTGTCTCCGGTCAACAACCTGGCCGAATGGTGGATTGCTCCTTCCGACAGGAAATACAAGACCGATTCCCGGTAACATCCGACTTTGTCCAGGGTGTTGTCTAATCTTCACTTGTTACATAAATTTAAGTGACATGAAGCAGGTAACCGTAAATATCACCAAAGGGACCGCGGCGGCATGCTGGAGCACGGTCGGGGCGCTCTTCTGCGTATCCCTTCTTTTGCTCCAGGTTTTTGCCGGTTGTTCCAGCAGCACTGATCCTGAAGAAGGTGATAAGCCGGCGCCGACAATCGATTTTTTCCCCGTCGGCAAGGGCCAGTCCCTGAAACTCGATGAGACCATGGATTTTGCCGTCTCCAAAACCGGGGACGGCGTTTTGTCCGTGAATTGGTACCGGGGGGGACTCCCGGTCAGCCAGGATACATCCTACACCTATGTCCCCGAACAGGTGGGTCGCGACACTCTCCGGGTCGGTGCTTTGGTCGGGGCGGTCCGCGACACCTATTACTGGGTGCTTACCGTCGAGGAGGAAGCATCGGTCGTTCCCCCGGAGGTCGAAGGGATCCGGGTGCTTCCGGGTCCCGATCCCGCCGACGTCGAACTCTGGTGGACCCGGGTTACCGACGCCAACTTCCCGCTGGTTGAATACCTGGTGGCCATCAGTTACACCGGGCCCATCACGGAAGCCAACTGGGATCAGGCGACGATTCTGGACCGAATCGTGCCGGTCCCGGACCAGATCTTCTACACTCAAATCTACACCGAGGCCCAGGACGGAATGAGGCCGGGAGAAACTGCCTGGTTCGCAGTGCGTGTCGTCGATGACAAGCAGCAGTTGTCGCCTCTTACGAGCAGCTTCCTGCATGATATTACCTGGCCCTGGTATCTGGGCGGGTATGTTTATGACGACGTCGGCCTGCCCTTGCTGGGCGTCATCCTCGACTCCAGCGAGGGTGGCTACTCTTCCAATACCGATGCCGACGGGTATTTTCTTTTCGACCAACCATTCCGGAATATCGACGCGATTCGGATCGGGACCAATTCGCCGTCCTGGTACAATTTCGTGACGGATCCCATTTCGGTGGACCAGGACACGACGTTTACGGATATTACCCTGATCACCCGGTACGTTCTGGATGAAACCTGTTACGGAAGTGATTTTCTCGAGTACCTGAGGGATGTTACCAGGACCAGGGATGCCGGCGGTCCGCCCGACGATTCCAGGTTGATGACCTGGGACCAGTATCCTGTTTCCGTTTTTATTCCCGCGGGTCTGAACGATGCGGGCATCGACATGGAAGAGTGTTGCCGCCTTGCCATGGCATTCTGGGACTCCACCATGAGTTTCGATGCGGCGGGGTTGGGCATCACCGAGACGGATTATTTCGTGCGAACAACCGACGAGGCCGCTGCGGATATCGTATTCGTGTTTGATGATCAACCTGCTCTTAAATACGGGGAGACAAGTTTGCTTCTTCCGGATGGCTTGGACGACCATCTGGGCTCTGCTTTCCCGGAAAAAATGCAAATATATATCAATACCACAGACGCCCTATGGAATTCGTCCCTCATCCAGGGTGTGGCTCTGCATGAGTTTGGACATTCCCTGGGGATTTATTCGCATCCCATTCAGTGTACCAATACGGATTACCTCATGTTGTTGTCCCCAGGCGGTCTCGGAGCCATGGACAGGGCAGATCCTGTCCATCTTGACGAACGCCGCGCAGTGCGAACAATTCGAAACCTACCCTTGGGTGTCCAGATGTCTGATTTCACCGCGGGGTTGATCCAATTCAGATAACGTCGCATGGGGGCGTGGTAACATCCGCACCCTGCGGCATGAATTGACATGTTTATTACTTCAATCTAGGCTGAGGCCAAGTCGAAACGGCCGGGAGGAATCCGGATGTCGGCAGGACCTCATTGCTTGCCACGGGAGGCGATCATGCCACGGAACAAGTCATCCCTTCTTAATGATCTCAGCACGTCGGATCTGAAGCGTCTTTTGGCCGCCCGGGAACGGATCGATGTCCTGGAAACGGAAAAGTCCAGATTGGTGAAGGAGTTGGCCAAGATCGACAGTGAACTTGCGAAGCTCATGCGCGGTGCTTCCGCCAAGAGCGCGGGTGTCCGGAAAAAAGTGACCAAAAAGAAGGCGGCCGGGAAAAAGACGGGCAAGAAGAAGGTGGCCAGGAAGAAGGTGGCCAAGAAGGTTGCCGCCGGCTCCGCGGGCGCGGCGAAAATGAAACTCGAAGATGTCATCGTGGCCGTGATCAGGAAGAAACGTTCCCCGATCGCTTTCCAGGATTTGAAGGCCCGGATCGTCAAAGGCAAGCTGTTCAAGACCAAAAGTGGGAACTTCGACAATGTCCTGCGCCGGACGCTGTCGACCAGCAGGATGGTCAAGAGGGTGGGAAGGGGCATCTACGACGTGGCCTGAAGAAGGCCCGCAACGATTCGCCAAGCCCCGGCAGCCGCCGGGGCTTTTTTAATGGAAGCCCCGGGTCAACCCGGGGGCCATCCCAGATGCCGGCCCCCGAGGAGGTGCAGGTGCAGGTGGCCGACCGTCTGACCGCCGTCGGAACCGCTGTTGATGACGAACCGGTACCCCGCCTCGGCGAGACCTTCGCCGGCGGCGATGCCAGCGGCCGTGAGCATGAGTTCTCCGGCCAGGTCGCTGTCCGGACTTCCCAATTCCGTCAGGCCGGCGATGTGCCGGCGGGGGATCACCAGGATATGGGTGGGCGCCTTGGGGTCGATGTCGCGGAAGGCCAGGAATTTTTCATCGCTGTACACCTGGTCGCATGGTATTTTGCCGGCGGCGATATCACAGAAAAGACAGGGTTCCATTTTTTTCCTTCCCGGTGGTTGATAAACGGCCGGACGTCGGTGAGAGTCAGAAAAAACTAGCACAGCGGCCATGTCGTCAACAAGGAGGGTTTGGTGGGCGGGTCCAGGGATTCAGGAAAACCTCGCGTTCTGGTGGTTGGGTATAACGCCTTCGATATTACCGTCCCCGTACGGGATTTCCCCGCACCGGATCAGAAATGCGAGGTGTCCCGTCTGATTACCGGAGGCGGCGGACCCGGCGCCACGGCCGCCCTTGCCCTGGCCAGGCTGGGAGCCGAAGTCAAACTCATGACTCCCCTGACCGACGATATCTACGGGCAGCTTCAACGCCGGGAGCTTGAGGACGGAGGGGTGGACCTTACCCCGAGTCCGACCATCAACGGCCACCAAAGTCCCCTGGCCGTAATCCTGGTGGATGAAGAGCGGCCCCGGCGGACCATCTTCTGGACGCGCGGCGATGTTCCTCATCTCTCCCTGGGTCAAGTTCCCCCGGCAGTACTTGATGGCATTGATTTGCTCTACGTGGACGGACATGAACCGGAGGTGTCGATCCACCTGGCGCAATTGGCGGCCGCGCGTGGCCTGCCGGTGGTGATGGACGCCGGATCGGTACGGGAACGTTCCGCGGAACTGATCGCTTGTTGCACGGATGTGGTCAGCTCCCGCGGATTCGCCCCGGCCCTGACCGGGCGAAAGGCACCCCTGGAGGCGTTGCAAGCGCTGCGGGGGATGGGCCCCCTATGGGTAGCCATGACCTTCGGGGGCGACGGGAGCATCGGGCTGGATGGGAACAGGATCATCACCATGCCCGCCTTCGAGGTTCCGGTCACAGATACGACCGGAGCAGGTGATGCCTTTCATGCCGGGTACGCTTTCGCCCGGGCAAGGGGCGAAGGCCTCGGACCGTGTCTCGAGTGGGGCAGCGCCGTCGCCGGGCTGAAATGCGGGGACTGGGGCGGGCGCCGGGGGTTGCCGGATCTCACCGCCGTCCTCGATCTGCTGGAAACCGGCCGCCGGTGTTCCACTGCCCCGCTGCAGGAATATTTGCCGTCCGCAGGCGACTGAAAGCTCCTTTTGAATCGATCTTGGGAACCCATCCAATTTTTCATAAATATTCGCTGGACTTTCGCCTGGTTTTCGTCTAATTTGTCAATCAGATGGTATGAAGGGCCGGGTGGCCCTGGGCCGCATAGCGCAGGAGGCGATCATGGGACTTACTCCAAGACAGGCGGAAATTCTCGCGTACATCACCGAGTACAGTGATATCCGGGGTTACGCCCCGACCCTTCACGAGATCGGGGAAAAATTCGGACTTTCTTCCGTGGCGACGGTCCATAAGCACGTCAGCCACCTGGTGGAGAAGGGCTACCTGCGCCGTGAACGGCGGAACGCCAGCCGGGATCTGGAGGTGGTGGGGCTCGGGGGAAGCCAGAACGGTTTGGCGCGCATTCCCCTGCTGGGCACGGTGGCCGCCGGCCTGCCCATCGAGGCTCTCGCTGATCAGGAGGAAATCAACCTCCCCGAAGAATGGCTGGGAAAGGGCCGCACTTTCGCCCTGCGGGTCCGCGGTGATTCCATGATCGAGGAGCAGATCAGGGACGGCGATACGGTCGTTGTCGAGGCCAGGGAAACCGCCCGGAACGGCGAAACCATCATTGCCCTGGTCGACGGGGATTCCGTCACGGTTAAACAGTACTTCCGCGAAGGGGCCCAGGTCCGGTTGCAACCGGCCAACCCGACGGTTCCGGTGCTCAAGTTGCCCGAGGAACGGGTGCGGGTTCAGGGTGTCGTCATCGGAGTCTTGCGCCGGTTCTCCTAGGACCCGGCGGAGATTGCGGCCATGGCCCTTCGGTCTATCCTGCACCTTCGTCTTATTGGACCGGGTTCGGAGGACGCGCAGGCAAAATCAGGGGCCCTGGCCGAACTATGCCGCCGAACCACTCCCGCCTGGGTCATGAAACCCCATGGAGCCTATCTTGATCTGACAGGAACCGAACGCTTGTACGGCCGGGGGTTGGACGGACTTGAACACGTCAGCCGCCTGGCCCGTGATGTCGGGGGAATCCGGGCCGCGGGCGCGGGGCCCAGCCGACTCGCGGCACGTCTTGCCTCCCTGACCGCGGCCCGGGCCGGAGGAGGACTCTTTTCCGTGGCGCCCGGCATGGCGGCCGTTTTTCTGCAGGCATTTCCCGTGGATTTTCTGGCGGCACCAGCTTCGGTTTCGGGGCGACTTCAAAAGTTGGGGGTCCGAACCCTCGGCGACCTTCAGGTCGTGCCGCCGGCCCTGCTCAAAACCGTGTTCGGGGCCGGCGGTCCCCGCCTCACCCGCGAAGCCTGGGGCTGGTCCCCTGGTTTGGTCGAACGGGAAGCCGGGGCCCGGCGGGAGGGTTCCTTGCCCCTGGAACTTGTTGTCGGCGTCGGGCTCTCCCGGCCGGTTTCCTCTGCCGCGGTGGGGTCGGCCCTGCGCCGTGGATTGGCCGTGCGTGCTTTGACCAGATGTCCCCGGGGCCCCGCCAGCCGGGGAAATTGGCGGTTGACCGGGTTCTGGCCGGAGGGACGGCGTGCGTCCGTCACCGTGCGGGGGGCGGCGCATCCCGGCTGGAAAAGCTGGCTGGGCCTGCTGGATTTGCTCTGGAGAAGGTTGCCCCACCGGCGCAAGGGTCTGGTCGGTCTGGAATTGCGGGCGCAGTCTTCGGTAGCCGTTCAACCTGCCCAGGGGAATCTTTTCCCCGAAGATGAGGCCGATTGCCGCCTGGCGGAAGCCATGCGTCGGGTCCGTCTTGCTTCCGGTGCTCCGCTGGGAACGGCCTGCGAAGACCTGCTGTCCGCCTGGGGCGCGGTCTGGTATGGCCCGGGCGGAGATAGACCGAAGTCCGGACAGGGGTTTGGTTGACGGTGGGGGTTCGGCACGGTAGCATACCCACCAATCGTGTATTACCGTTCCGATTGGGCAGTGATCGAGGCGAAAATGAGCAGACGGGACAGAACAGGCGACCTTGAGGAGATCTTCGAGATCCTGGTGACATCCTACGCCCAGAAGGGCGGGGTTATCCCCGGTGAAAGCGACTTGTGCTGGCGCCCTGCGACCGACGCCTACGAAACCGATGAGCAATTCATCGTCCAGGTCGATCTGGCGGGCATGGACCCCGCCCAGATCGAAGTCCTGGCCGACAAGAACAGCCTCGTGGTCCGGGGGATCCGGCAGGAATCGTCCGTTCCCGGCAAGAAGCATTTCCACAAGATGGAAATCAATGTGGGCCCTTTTGTGCGCAAGGTTGCGATTACCGTGGATGTCGATGCGTCCAGCGCTTCGGCCCAGTACAGGAGCGGGTTTCTCTACGTCACTTTCCGCAAGGGTTCCGGCAATGAAGGTGCCCGGAGGCAAATCACCATCGACCGCTGAGATTGCGGCGGTCACAACGGCTGCATGATACCGAAGAACAAGGCGCCGGCAGCGCCCTGAAATCTGGAAGGAGCTGGAGCTACATGGCGGACAACGATCAGGATCTCATGGAACTGGATCATTCCGGGGAAATTGTGCTGCCTCGGGAAATGCCCATTCTGCCCATCAGCGAAGCGGTCATTTTTCCCGCCATGATGGTGCCCCTGGTTCTGAGTGACGCGAACCTGGTCAAACTGGCGGACGATTGCCTGGCCGGGCATAAAATCCTGGGGGCCTTCTCCCAGCGGGACATCGGCGACGAAGATCCCGACGACGTCGATGAACGCGATCTCATCTACCAGGTGGGGACGGCCGTCAAGATCCAGAAGATGCTGCGTTTCCCCGATGGAAGCATGCGTCTGCTCGGGCAGGGCATTGCCCGGTGCCGCATCAACAAGTTTCTTGCCACGGACCCCTACATGCTGGCCGACGTGGAGCTGATCGAGGAGGACATCCAGGACGATTCCCGCACCCTGGCCTACATGCGGGGAGTGGCCAACAACTTCCTGAAGATCATCGACGCCAGTGAAACCCTGTCCGAGGAACTCAAGGTCGTCGTGATGAATATCGACGACCCGGGGCGTCTGGCCGACCTCATCGCGACCAACCTGGATGTCGAAGTCTCCGAAAAACAGAAGATGCTGGAGGAAAAATCCCCCCGCAAGCGTTTGCAGATCCTGTCCAAGACGGTGATGCGGGAGCTGGATGTCCTGGAACTGGGGCAGAAGCTCCAGACCCGGGTGCGGAAATCCATCGACAAGGACCAGAGGGAATACTATCTGCGCCAGCAGTTGAAGGCCATCCAGCGCGAGTTGGGTGAAGTCGACGAGGGTTCGGTCGAACTGGACGATCTGCGGGAACGAATCGAAGCGGCCGATTTCCCGGAGAAGGTGCAGGTGGCGGCCGACCGGGAACTGGATCGTCTCGGGCGCATGTCTCCGGGCGCCAGTGAATACACCGTGAGCAAGACGTATCTGGATTGGCTGCTCGACCTGCCGTGGAACGAAAGCAGTGACGACAAGCTGAACCTGAAACGGGCCGAAAAAATCCTCGAGCGCGATCACTACGGCCTGGAGGACGTGAAGGAACGCATCATCCAGTATCTGGCCGTGCGCAAGCTGAAGGACAACCACCGCGGTCCCATCCTTTGCCTGGCCGGGCCTCCGGGGGTGGGCAAGACGTCCCTGGGCCGCAGCATTGCCGAGGCCGTGGGACGAAAATTCTTCCGCTTCTCCCTGGGGGGAATGCGGGACGAGGCGGAAATCCGCGGCCACCGGCGCACCTACGTGGGGTCGATGCCCGGCCGTATCATCAACGGCATCAAGGAGTGCGGGACCAACAACCCCGTGTTCATGCTGGATGAGATCGACAAGCTGGGCCAGGATTTCCGCGGGGATCCCGCCAGCGCGCTGCTGGAGGTCCTGGACCCCGAGCAGAATTCCGATTTCACCGACCACTACCTCAATCTGCCCTTTGACCTTTCGAACGTCATGTTCATCACCACGGCGAACATGCTCGATACCATTCCGCGGCCTCTGCTGGACAGGATGGAGGTCATTCAACTGGCGGGTTACACCAACCTGGAAAAACTCCAGATCGCCAAGCGGTATCTCATGCCGCGGCAGATCGAGGCGAATGGACTGACGGGCAAGTACATCAGGTTCACCGACGCCGGCCTGATGCGCATCGTGGAAGACCACACCCGCGAGGCGGGGGTGCGAAACCTGGAAAGGGAGATCGGCACCGTCTGTCGGCAGGTCGCCACCGATGTGGCCAAGGGAAAGAAGAAACGGCAGATCATCGGGGCCAACAACCTGGAGGAATACCTGGGGGCGCCCAGCTATACGGGTGACCGTTTGCGCCGGCATCTCAAAGTCGGTGTCGTGACCGGGCTGGCCTGGACCCAGGTCGGGGGGCGCATTCTCTACATCGAGGGTCTGTCCATGCCCGGCGGTCGTGGCAACCTGAAGCTGACCGGCCAGGTGGGCAGCGTGATGCAGGAGTCCGCCAGCGCGGCCTTCAGCTACCTGCGCAACCGGTTCGGCGGGCGCGCGGAATTCAGTGATTTCTTCTCCGGGCGGGACGTCCATATTCATCTGCCCGCCGGGGCGGTTCCCAAGGACGGTCCCAGCGCCGGTATCGCCATGGCATCGGTCTTGCTTTCATTGCTGTTGGATAAGAGTCTGGACCGCCGCACCGCCATGACGGGGGAAATTACCCTGACCGGGGCCGTGCTTCCCATCGGTGGTTTGCTGGAAAAGGTGTTGGCCGCCCATCGCGTGGGGATCCGGAAGATCATCATCCCGGAGGCCAACGAGCCCGATCTCGAAACCATTCCCGAAGAGGTCCGGGAGGCGATCGAGTTTGTTCCCGTCGCCCATGTGGATGACGTGTGGGATGCCATCTTCCCGGAAATCCTGAACTGACCAGTGGGTGTTTCGTAAAGAACCGTTCCGTTTCTGATTCAGCCCCGAGAGGCGATCCTTGGCCGAACACAAGATCATGAGCACTTTGATGCGCCCCTTTTTCAAAAAAGGGAAGGCGGGCTCCTTTACCGTGCCCCGGGCGTTGACGGACTCCTCGCGAATCCTGTGCATCGACTGCGGCGAGTTGAGTGAGTTCCTGTTCCATATTCCCCTGCTGACGGCCATCCGCCACCGGTATCCCGGTTCCAAAATGGATTTCCTGGTGCCCGAGGTCCACGCACCGTTGGTGATCCCCAGCGGCCTGGCCCGCCAGTGCATGATCTACAAGGAGGGCCAGCTCAATCCCTGGCGCCCGGCTTTCGGATCACTTTTGCGCAAACTCGGTGCGGGAAACTACGATGTGGCCCTGGTCATGTCCTATTCCCCGCAACCGAAACTGGAACTCGCGGCGCTGGCCAGCGGCGCTTCCCTGCGGTTCGGTCCCTCGCACAAGGAAGCCTGGCCGGGGGTGAATTTCGAAATGCGTCCCGGCAAGGACGATGACGGTTATCTGGGGGACAGGTTGAAGTCGGCCGCCCCCTTCCTCGGTTTTGACCCCGAGGAGTTGAACACCCGCTGGCCTCTGCCCCTGGAAAAGCTCCGGCAGATGGCGCAGCAGGTCCATTTCCACAAACCCAACCCCGACCAGATGCTGATCGGTGTGGATCCCGGCATCGGCAAGTCGGGGCACGGTTTCGCCCTGGAGAATATCCAGTTCCTGGTCCGGCAGTTGTCCAGCCAACTGTCCTGCAAGATCATGCCCCTGGGGTATCCCGTGGGCAGCGATCGCCTGGAAAAATTCGAAGCCAGCCTTTCCGAAGTGCCGGTCGGATTGCAGCGGGACACCCTGCTGGAGATGATCCTGCTGCTGGCCCAGTGCGACCTTTTCGTGGCCGGCAACACTGATTTCTTTCATTTCGCGGTGGCTCAGGGAGTGCCGGTGATCGGACTTTTCGCCAAAAACGACGGGCCCCAGTGGATGCCCCGCGGCCGGCCGCGGGCCAGGGTCATTCCCGTCACCAAAGGGGAAAAGGTTGATATCGAAACCCTCATGGAAGCCGTCGAAGGGGTGACCGAAGGTCGGACCAGTACGGCGTCGACGGTGATCACCACCCCGCTGCCGGGCGGCGGTGCTTCTTCCGGGGCCGGGGTTCTCCCTCCCGTCGAAGACGCGCCAAGTCATGATTGATTCTCCCGCGACACGGATGCCCCTGCGACTGCTGGTCCTGGCTCCCAACTGGTTGGGCGATGTCGTCATGGCCACCCCCCTGTTGTCTTTTCTCCACCGCAACAAGGATGTGGTCCGTGAAACCCTCGGCCGCCCGCTGACCCTTGGGCTGGGTGTGCGGAGCGCCTGGGTGGACCTGTTCCGGGATGATCACAGGATTGATGAACTGCTGGTCCTTGAAAGAGGCGGGCGCCATGCCGGCCTGGGGGGAGCCTTCCGCCTGGCGAAGTCCATGAAGCAGGGTGGTTACGACGCCGTCATTCTCGGACCGCCTTCGTTGCGGACCGGACTGGCCGCCTGGCTTTCGGGGATTCCCTGCAGGGTGGGATACCGGGCCGACGGCCGTGCTCTGTTTTTGAATAGGGGGGTGACTCCCCGCCGGCGGGGCAGCATCCACTACTCCCGCGAGATGGTTCATTTGGGATCGGTCTGGCTGGAAAGTCTTGGTTTGTCCCCGGATAACCTTCAGGACGAACAGGGGGCCTGCTCCCTGCCGGGCTGCGAATCCCTCCGACCGGCGAACCTGGGCGCCGCCGGGCCTGTTTGGGCGGTCGCTCCGGGCACAACCTATGGGGAAGCCAAAACCTGGCCGGTCGCACGCCTGGCGGAATTCATCCAACTGGCGGCAAAGCAGGCCGGGGCCCGGTTTGTTTTTCTGGGGGATGCCGCCGCCCGGGGATTCACCGCCAGCCTGAAGGAACAGGTCCCCGGGGACTGGAGCGAAGACGCCCAGGGTGATGCCTCCCTGATCGACCTGACGGGGAAAACCGGTTTGACCGCCGCGGTGGAGGTCCTCAAGGCAGCTCGGGTGTTTGTCGGGAACGACAGCGGACTCATGCATCTGGCCGCCGCTCTGGGCGTGCCCACCATCGGGGTGTTCGGCTCTTCCAACCCTGACTGGACGGCGCCGCTCGGACCCCAAACCCGGGCGGTTTTCCCGGAGGGATTTCCCTGTCGCCCCTGCTACCGGAAAACCTGCAACCAGGATACCTTCTGCCTGGAAACCGTTGCGGCCGGGACCGTGCTGGCTGCGGTTCTTGATCTCGTCGGTGATGGCCGGGCCATGCGCGGAGGTGTTTGATGGCCGTCTGGAAACGTTGCCTTCCCGGTGAATCGTCCGGTCTTCGTCCCGTCCTGTTTCTCGACCGGGACGGGGTGGTGATCCGGGATCGTGATTACCTGAGCGATCCGGACCAGGTCGAGTTGATCCCCGGTGTTGCGGAAACCATGAAGGCCGCAACATCCGCGGGTTATCTGCTTGTCGGGATTTCCAACCAGTCGGGCCTGGGGCGGAACTTGTTCACCATGCGCGAACTGACTGCGGTCATGGAAAGGCTCGAGGAGATCCTGGCCGCCAGCGGCACGGGATTCGACGGTTTCTATTACTGTCCGCACGCTCCCGAAGATCAATGCACATGCCGCAAGCCCGGGACGGGATTGTTGGATGAGGTCGCGGAAACCTGCCGGTGGGACGTCGGCCGAAGCTGGGTCGTGGGGGACAAGGCCAGTGATGTCGCGCTGGCGCGTGCCGGCGGGATGGGTGGGGTTCTGGTCCGCACCGGGAATGGCCGGGCCAACGAAAATGAAGTCGGCCGCATGGCCGTTGACGATTCCAGAATCCTGATCGCCGCCGACCTGCCCGCGGCCTTTGCCGCCCTGCGCCTGGCCGAATCACAGGACCCGGACCGTTGAGCTGGGAGTTGGACGGCAAACCCATCAGGTCGGTTCTCCTGACCCGCCTGCGTTACCTCGGGGACATCGTGATGTCCACCGTGCTTGTCGAAGCGTTGCGCCGCGGCGACCCCGACCTTGAAATCGGCTACCTGTGCGAGGAAGGGTTCGCCCCGGTTTTACACGGGCACACCGGCATTGACCGTCTGCATCGGCTGCGAACCGGAAAACCGGGCCGGAACGCCGCGCGCAGGGTCAAGCAGTTATCGACGGGAGATGCCCACGGCACTCCGGGTCTCATTCGGGATCTGAGGAGATTTCGCTACGACCTGGCTGTCGACATGTTTTTCAATCCCCGCAGTGCCTGGCTTTTGCGGTTGTCCGGCATTCCCCTGCGCATCGGCGGCACCGACAGGCCCCGCGGCCGACTCTACAGCCATCGGGCTTTGCGCCGGGATATAGGGGAGGATCATCGCGAGTTCGATCGGATAGCGCCCGGGGGGCTCGGTGAACATCTCTGTCGGCTGGGGCCCCTGGTTCATTCGGAAACAGGAGCGGGTTTCGCGGACTGGCTGGCGACAACCTTCCGCCCCGGTGAATTGAAGCCGGTCCTGGGTCCGGGTCGGACCGAATCAATCCCGTCCGGTCTGTTGAGCGCCCTGGGGGTGGCCCCGGGAGATCCCTATCTGCTTCTGGCGCCCTGCGCCACCTGGGTCAGCAAGGAATGGCCCCGGGCACGGTGGGGCGAACTGGTTTCGCTTCTGGTGGAAAGTCTGGAACTTAACGTTGTTGTCATGGTGGCCCCGGGGAAGGAGGATGCCTGGTCCGGTCTGGCCGAACTGATACCGCCGGGCAGGGGGGGCGTATTGCCGCCGCTGCCCCTGGACGATGCCTTGGCTGTCACCGCCTCGGCCCGGGCCCTGGTCACGGTCGATGGCGGCATCATGCACGCGGCCGTCGGATTGGATGTCCCCACCCTGGCTATTTTTGGCCCCACCGACCCGGCCATCTGGTTTCCCTATGAAAGGCTCGGTCCTTTCCGGGTCATGGCCAGGGAACCTTATTGCCACCCCTGTGATCTGCATGAATGCCCGGCCTTCGTCTGCCTGCCCGAACTCGAGCCCGCCGAGGTCCGGCGTTCGCTGGCCGCCCTGCTGGAAGGGGAGATACGAACAGAAGGGGAGGCCACGTGAGCGAAAGACCTTCCTTCAGGAAAATCCTCCTGATCCGGCGCAAGGCTCTCGGCGATGTTCTGGTCAGCATGAGGGCGGTTCTGGAGGTGGCCCGGACGTGGCCCGCCGCCTCCGTCGATCTGGTCGTCGACCGTCCCTTTGCCGATCTTCTGGATGGTCTGGCGGGTCGCGCGGACCGGCCTGGGGGCTTCCGGATATTGTCCTGGCCTCCGCGGAACGGGCAATCATGGTTGAATGTTCTGCGGGGGGGGCGTTACGATCTGGTCATCGACTGGCTCGGCAGTCCGCGCACGGCCCTGTGGACCATGTTGACCGGGGCTCCGGTGCGGGTGGGTTATGATCTGCCCCGGCGGCGATGGGCCTACAACGTCAAGGTGCCCCGCAACAGGTCCGGCCGGTGGGACCTGCGCGGATTCGCCGGGGAGGCTTTTCTCGATCCTTTGCGCAGCCTCGGGTTGGATCCGCAACCCTGGCGTGACGGTTTCGCCGGTGGCTCGACGGTGGGGGAGGCTGTTCCAGGTTCCGGTGGGTCACTCGGAAATGGTTTCAGCGGCAGCTTCAGCGGTGAATTCAGCAATTGGCTCGAAAATTGGATTTCCGGGTCCGGGGCGCCGGTCGTCATGATGATGAGTGCCACCTGGAGCGCCAAGGGGTGGCCGGCTTCCCATGCCGCGGAATTGTTCCGGGATCTTGGCCGGCGAGGAATGAACCCCGTTCTGGTCACCGGTCCCGGTGACCGGGAGTTGGAGAAGGAATTGCGTCTGCTCTTGCCGGGAGATGCGATCGCCCCGCCCACGAACCTGTTGGAACTGGCGCATCTGCTGGAAAAGGCAAGTGTTTTCGTGGGGACCGATTGTGGTCCCCGCCATCTGGCGGCCAGCCTGGGTGTTCCCACGGTCACTCTTTTCGGCCCCACGGACCCGGTTGGTTGGAACCCGGCGGTCCCGGAACATGTTTCAGTGCGAACGGCCGAGGATTGCTCACCCTGCGACCTGGCCGACTGCCCGGTTCCCGGGCATCCCTGCATGAATGACCTCGTGCCGGGAATGGTTATGGAGGCCGTGGAACGGGTTTTGAATCCCGCTTCCCGTTGAAAGGTTTGTCATGAGATTTTTCCCTGATAGATACGGTGTCCGGATTGCCGGGCGGCGGGCTTTGTGTTGGCTGGCCCTGATGCCGGCATTTGTCGGCATCAGCGGTGCGGCGCTCGCCGCCGATGATGCGGTGCCCGCTTCCTATCAGGCGGCTCCGGCGGTGTACGGACCCGGAGAACGAATGGTGTTCAACATCGGCTACGGACCCATCAACGCGGGCGAGGGTATCCTCGAGGTGTTGGGTCTGACCGAATACAAAGGGCACACCTGCTATCACATCCAGAGCAAGGCCAACAGCAACCGGTTCTTCTCGTCCATTTACAAGGTGCGGGACAAGATCACCAGTTATATCGATGTGGAAACCCTCTACAGCCATTATTTCCACAAGAGGCTGCGGGAAGGAGACTACAAGAAGACCGTGGAGGTCGATTTCGATCACCTCGCGGAAAAGGCACGGTATTCCAACGGCGAGACCTATCCCATCACCAATGGTGTCCAGGATGTGTTGTCCGCTTTTTTCTACGTGCGCAATCTCGACCTGACCAAGGGCAAGGTATACATTGTGCCCGCCCACAGTTCCCGGCGCACCTACGATCTGAAGGTCATCATCCACGGCAAGGAAAAGGTGAAGGTCGAAGCCGGAACGTGGGATTGTTTCGTGGTCGAACCGGTCATCGAGGGCGAGGGCCTGTTCAAGCACGAAGGAAAGTTGACCCTGTATATCACCGACGACGCCAACCGGGTCCCTGTTCTGATCAAAACCAAGGTGCCGGTCGGATCGATCGATGTGGAACTGAAGTCTTACCAGGCCGGCGTTCCCCTGGGCTCCGCCGGGGGCGAAACCGAATGATACGATGAAAGCGACATCTCCGGCATCTTCCCCGCCTGCAGGTTCTTTGGTCCCGCCAGCCGGCTGGGCGGCGGAAAGCGGCAACGAACAGATCCGGCTGACTCCGGGGTTTCTGTTCCTGGTGACCCTCCTGGGGGCGGTGCTCCGTTTGTACTCTCTCACGGGGCAATCCCTTTGGGTGGATGAACTGCTTACTTGGCAGATGATCCGCCCGGGCGTTCCGGCCGGCTACCTCGAGCAACTCCTCGATTCCATCCAGGGTCCCCTGTACATGGCCGTTGCCTGGCCCCTGATCCGGCTGCAGGACTCCGCGCTTATGCTTCGTCTGCCCGCCGCTCTGGCCGGAATCGTCACCGTGCCGTTGTTCGGACTGGCGGTCACCCGGCTGCTGGGGGGCAGGGCCGGACGTCTGGCCGTGCTGCTGTTCGCCCTGAACCCGTTTCATGTCTGGTACAGCCAGGAGGGTCGAGGTTACGCCTTCCTGATCCTGTTTTCCGTTCTGATGGCCCTGGCCCTGCAGCCTTTGGTCTCCCGGAAAGGCGGCTACCGCTCCGCTGTCTTGTTTGCGCTGGCCACCGCGGCCGCGGTCTGGAGCAACCTGGGCGGCATGTTCCTGTGGGCGGGGATGGGACTGGGGGTTCTCCTTTTCCATTTCCCGAACAGCCGGCGGCAATGGGGAACCATGGGACTGGCCTTCGGGGCCGGACTGTTGTTGGTGTTGCCCTGGTTGTTGAAGGCGGCCGGTATCTGGGCGGTCGACCGTGTGCTGCCCGGCGGCGCGACCGGGGAGGCCTTGCGCGGCGAGACGACCTTTTCTGTGTTTGCCTGGCCATATACCATGCACACGTTTTTTTACGGTTACAGTCTGGGACCTTCACTGCGGGAACTTCACCAACCGGACCGGATGGCATTCATCCGGGGTTCCCTGCCCCTTCTGTTGGCGGGCATGGCTCCGGTTTTTGTGGGTTTGGTCGGGGGGCTCTTCAGGATCAATCGCCGGCGGTTTTCACTGTTGGTCTGGATCATCGTTCCGGTGGCGGTCCTGACCTTTCTCGCCCTGCGAAATTTCAAACCCTGGAATCCCCGCTACGTCGCCATGGCCCTGCCGTGGGTTATGGCCCTGGCCGCCTTCGGGCTGTCCCGTCTGCCGCGACGGGCCGGCATGGCGGCGGTGGTGTTATTGACTGGTTTGACGCTTTGGTCCCTGGGTGGTTACTATTGGGACGGACGGTATGCCAAGGCCGATGTGCGGGCCGCGGCAGCCTTTCTGGAAGAGACCAACCCCGAAGGTGATCCCCTGATCGTCCCGGTTGTGACCTCTGTGTTCAGTTATTACTACAAGGGCCCAGCGGATGTGGTGGACACCTTCGGTCTGGCCGCCCTCGAAAGTGCCGCCGACGCCGACGCATTCTGCGACAGCGTTCTGGGCGACATGACCCGGGCCAGGTTGGTCCTGGCCCGCGAATGGTATTTCGATCCGCAGGGCCAATTGCCGCTGGCCATGTCCCGCCGGGGGCATCTGCGCCAGACCATGGTCGCGGACGGGGTCAGGGTCTACCACTGGGAAAAAGGAAAGACAGCAAAGCAGGGCCATGGGAACTGATAATTTTTTCGGCAGTGAAAAGGGATTCGCTGAATTCCTCGGTGAAAGCAGCAAGGGTTACACGGGGCGGGCGTCCTTCCTGTCCCGACTTGTCAAGCGACTGTTCGACCTGGCCGCGTCACTGTTCGGCCTGACCCTGATTCTTCCCCTGCTTCCCTTCATCATCCTCTTGATCAAACTGGAAACACCCGGTCCCATCTTTTTCAAGCAACTCCGCGTCGGCTTCCGGGGCCGTGTTTTTCACTGCTACAAGTTTCGCTCCATGGCCGTGGACGCGGAAATGCAGAAAGAGCATATGGAGCACTTGAATGAAGCGACCGGCGCGGCGTTCAAGATCAAGGACGACCCGCGGATCACGGGGGTGGGCCGGTTTTTGCGCCGCAGCAGCCTGGACGAATTCCCGCAGCTTTTCAACGTGTTCATCGGCGACATGAGTATCGTGGGTCCCCGTCCGCAGATTCCTTCCGAGGTGAAGGACTACACGCCCGAGCACGCCCGTCGCCTGCTGGTGAAACCGGGCCTGACCTGTTTGTGGCAGGTTTCGGGCAGAAGCCACCTGGACTTCCAGGAATGGATGGAACTCGACCAGGAATATGTGCGGCAGGCCGGCTTGAAAATGGACCTTCACGTCCTGGCCCGCACCCTGCCCGCCGTCATCGAAAGAAAGGGCGCCTATTGAGTGTCGTGGGGGTCGGCATTGATATCGTTTCGGTCCAAAGGATGGACGATCTGCTGCAACGGCATGGGACCCGTTTCCTGGACCGGTGTTTTCGGACGGGTGATCTCCTGGTTGGAGAGACTGGTGCGGGCCCCGAGGCTGGACATGTTGCCGGGCGTTGGGCGGCCAAGGAGGCGTTTTTGAAGGCTCTGGGGGCCGATGTTCGTGGGGTTCCCTATCGGGACATCGAAGTGCGGAAGGAGCCGGGAGGGCCCGTGAGTCTGGCCCTTCACGGGAAGGCCCTGTCCGCGATGAACCAGGCGGGCGGGCTAAAGGCACATCTGTCCATCAGCCATGAACGTGAATTCGCGGTTGCGACCGTTCTGGTGGAAGACTGAAGGATTCACAACCACTGGATTTCCAAACCACCTCACTTCCAAACCTCTTGGACCCCGCCCCGGTGTGTGCTAAATTCTGATGTCGTCATCGGGGTCGGTCAGGCTTGGAAACAGCGCCGGCTCCCCGGAAACCCACGAGCTCGAGGTGTCCGTCCCGATCATGGAACTGGAATTCCTTCTCATCGACGTTTTTACGGACCGCCCTTTCGGTGGTAGCCGTCTCTATCTTTTCCCCGACGCGACCGGGGTGCCGGCCGAACTGATGCAGAACCTGGCCATGGAACTGGGCGCGGGTGAAACGGCGTTTATCGTCCCGACGAATGATTCCGGAAAGAATGCCGGATCCGGGTTGCGGGTCTTCACGCCGTCAGCGGAAATTCCCTTCGGGGGGCATTCGGTCCTCGGGGCGACTTTCGCCCTGGACCATATGGGGCGCCGCGACCATCAGGAGGGTTCGGCTCCTTTTGTCTGGGATTTGGAATCCGGCCAGTACCAGGTGGTCACCAGCACCGAAAACGGGAACCGGATCTACAGTTTGAAACTCGACACGCCGGTTTTCATGGGGCAGTATTTTCACCGGGGCAAGGTGGCCCGCACCTTGGGCCTGCCCGAGGACGACATCGCGATAACGGGGTTGCCGTGCGAGGTCATCTCGACCGGTCTGCCGATCCACATCGTGCCTCTGGCCTCCCTGGACGCCATGCAGAGGATCATCCTGCGCAACCGCGACGCCGACGCCATCGCCCGGGACCTGGGTTTCGGCGATCTGTTCGTGTTCACCTGCGAAACGGTCCAGGACGACACGACCGTTCACTGCCGCATGTTCGCCCCCTATTTCGGGATCCCCGAGGATGCCGCCAGTGGCGCCGCGACCGGGGCCCTGGTGGCCTATCTGGTGAAGCATCGTCTGGTAAAGTTCAGTTCCAAGGTGCGAATCATTAGCGAGCAGGGTCTCGAAATGGGTCGCCCCAGCCGCATCATTGCCGAAG
>JBDLKA010000059.1:0-21694 GCA_039714075.1 Candidatus Krumholzibacteriota bacterium
TCTCGCCGCTGTTGCGTTCGTAGCGGTTCAGGAAACCGTACTGCCACTGGCAGTAGATGATGTCGGGATTCGTGGGATCGACGGCCGGTTCGAACCCGTCGCCGCCCAGCAGCATGTACCACTCGCGATTGCTGATTCCGTGGGCGTAATGTGTCCGCGAGGGCCCACCCTGGGTGTTGTTGTCCTGGGTGCCGCCGTACACGTTGTAGAAGGGCTCGTCGTTATCGACGGCCACCCGGTAGAACTGGGTCACCGGGATGTGCGCCATGTAGCGCCAGTGCTTTCCCCGGTCGAAGGATTCGTAGACGCCGCCGTCGTTGCCGGTCAGCAGATGGTCCGTGTTGCCGGGATCGATCCACAGGGCATGTTCGTCCACGTGCTTGGCCTGCCAACCCACGCGGTTGAAGGTCTTGCCGCCGTCCTCGGTCACCTGCAGGAAGGTGTCCATGCTGTACACGCGGTCGGGGTTCACCGGATCGGCGACGATCTCGTTGTAGTACTGGGGGCTGCCGGCCACGTAGTCGCTCATCTTTTCCCAGTTCAGGCCGCCGTCGGTGGACCGGTGGAAGCCGCCCTTGCCGTTGGCGGCCTCGATGATGGCGTAGATGGTGTCCGGAGCCGGGAGGGACAGGGCCAGGCCGATGCGCCCCATGTCCACGCCGGGCAGACCGCTGGTCAGTTCGGTCCAGGTCGCCCCGCCATCGGTGGTCTTGTGGATGCCGGATCCGGGACCGCCGTTGATCAGGGTCCAGACATGGCGCCGCCGCTGGTAGCTGGCGGCGTAGATGATGTCGGGGTCGCGCGGATCCATCTGCAGATCGACCACACCGGTATTCTCATCGATTTCCAGGACAAGTTCCCAGTTTTCCCCGCCGTCCGTCGATTTATAGACGCCGCGGTCGCCGCCCGGTCCCCACAGCGGGCCCATGGCCGCCACGTAGACGGTATTCGGGTCGGTCGGATGGACCAGAATCCTGCCGATATGCAGCGAGCGCTTCAGACCCATATTCTGCCAGGTGCGCCCGCCGTCCAGCGATTTGTAGACACCGTCACCGTAGGGCACGCTGCGCTGGCTGTTGTTTTCCCCGGATCCCACCCACACGATGTCGGGCCGGGAGGGCGTGATGGCCAGACAACCGATGGAAAAACTGCCCTCGCCATCGAAGATGGGGTCGAAGGTGATGCCCGCGTTTTTGGTCTCCCAGACTCCGCCCGAGCAGACGCCCACGTAATAATGGCTGGGGTCGCGGGGATCGACGGCGAAATCGGCGATCCGGCCCGAAGCCAGGGCCGGCCCGATGCCGCGGAAAGCCAGGGCGCTGAAGTCGCCGCTGTTCCAGGGGGCGTCCTCTTCGGCGGCGATGGCGGCTGCGGAAATCATCATCACAATCAACATCAGGAGCAGGGGGAGGCGGCGCATGGTCATCCTTCTTTCGGGGGCGCGGAGGTCCGATCCTGGCCGGGGGGACCAGGGGCAGAGAAAAGCAGATCAGGGACATTTATAACAGGTCAAGGGACCGGAGCCAAGGGGGTCATGGACATGAATCTTACCGGCGGACGATTTTTGAGGGCTCCCGGGGGCCTCTGGGCCTACCGATGTCCGCAATCGGGGACAAGATCCCTGATTCAGGTCCTTATCCTGGGGGACAAATCGGAAGAATTGTACCCATAGGTACGGAATTTCAATCGAAATTCATGCCCGAAACACCCTCAAGATTTCAATAACCCATTCCAAATAACCAAATTGCAGTTTCACAACCCCCAGGCAAACCCCGGCCGGGCACCATCCCTGCAAAGATAGGGGCAGACAAAGTCGATAACGAAAGGAAGACGCCATGAATACCGAACGAAATAAACAGCACCGCCTCATGATCATCACCGTGGTGGCTGGACTCATCCTGGCGGCTCTGGCCTTTTTTAAGCCCGCAATAGCGGAAGCCGGTGTCACGGTCACCGCCCGGGTCGGTAACGTCGGTATCGCGGTTTCCACCGAACAGCCTCGCGGCGTGATCACTCAAACCGGTCCCCGGTCCTACCGCTGCGACATGCCCACCCGCCCGCCCCGGCCGCTTTACGGCCATCACATCTGGGTGCCGGGACATTACGAAAGGGTGCTGGAGATCAGGAATTGCCGGCAATACCACCAGACCGCCGGTTTCAAGCCCGGCAAGGGCAAGTACAAGCGGACCAAGCGCGACCACTTCGACAACCGGAAGCGCGGACGGAAGGCCCCCCGGCACAGCCATTACCGCGAAATTTGGGTCCCGGGCCACTGGGAACGGATCTGATCCGATAAAGCCTTACCCCCCAATCACCCCCGCCGCAACGGCGGGGGTGATTTTGTGTTTTCCCGAAGGCAGACTATTTCTCGCCATTTTCCGATCTTGGGGTTATTCTCTTCCGATGATTCGATCCGATTCGCGATCCACCCAGGAGGTCGCCATGCGGATTTCCCTATGGATTTCCATCCTGACAGCGGTGGTGATCACCGCACCGGCATCTACCCTGGGCGAGGTTCCGAGCCAAGTTGTTCCGAGCCACGCGGTGGCATTGATCTACCACCATGTGGATACCGGGACCCCGGCTTCGACCAGCCTGTCCCCCGAGTTGTTCGGGGAACATCTGGACTACCTGGTGAGCAACGGATATCGTGCCCTGCCCCTGGCCGCGCTGGTGGACAGCCTCAGGAACGGCGGGACGGTTCCGGATCGGACGGTGGCCTTCACGTTTGATGACGGTTACCGGTCGGTGTACACCGAGGCCTTTCCGCGGCTGCGGGAACTGGATTGGCCGTTCACCGTTTTCATTTGTCCCGACGCGGTGGATCACGGGCGCGGACCGGTCCTGACCTGGGACCAGTTGCGCGAGATGGCGGACGCCGGAGCGACTGTCGCGAACCACGGCATGTTCCACCATCATCTCCAGCGCCGTGGCGCCGGGGAAGCGGATCAGGCTTGGCGCGACAGAATCCGTGGGGAACTCCTGGCTGCCCAGGAAAGGATTTCCCGGGAAATGGGAATCGCCCCGGCCTTGTTCGCCTACCCCTACGGGGAGTTCGACGAGGATCTGCGGGAGATCATCCGGGACCTGGGTTGGGCGGCCTTCGGGCAGCAGTCGGGCCCGATGGGTAATGAAAGCGATTTCACGCGGCTGCCCCGCTTTCCCATGGCCGGTCCTTTTGCGGCCATGGAGACTTTCGGGGACAAAGTGGGCAGTTTGCCGCTGCCCGTAATGGCCGCCAGTCCCGCCAGCCCCCATATTGCGTTGGCGGCGGGGCCGGAGGACCGAAAACCCAACCTGCGGCTAACCCTGGGAGCAGGGGACTACCGGTCCGGTCAGGTGGCGGCTTTCGCCAGCGGACAGGGCGCCGCGGAATTGACCTGGGTCGACAGGGAAGCTGGGATCCTGGAGGTGCGGGCGCGTCAGGCGCTGCCCACCGGACGCAGCCGTTACAACATCACGGCGCCGGCCACGGATGGACGTCGCTATTACTGGTACAGCCACACATGGATCGTCGGGCAAGCGCACAAGGACTAGTTGATGAGGAGATTGGCCATCTGGGCGACCAGCGCAGCGTTGCTGGCGGTTGTTCTACCGGACTCCATCCATGCCGACCAGGGGTTCAAATTTTCCGGCGGAGTGCCGGACCAGGGTCTGCGTTGGGCCCGGTCAGCGGTGACCCCGTTCGAGACCAGGGCGGTGGAGCGAAACCTGGGATTCGGGATGGGTGGTCTGAGGCCGGTGGCCTTCGGCAGGCAGGAAACCCCCCTGCCCGATTTCACCGATTACCGGGATGTCAACGCCAAGAAATTGAGGTTCTTCGGCTTTTTGCTGCCGATGGTCGATGAAGAGAACGAGCGGTTGCTGGATCTGCGGACCCGGTTGAGCTACATCTACGAGCATGTGCGTTGGGACCGCGACGTCGATACCGAAGACCGGGTCTGGCTGCACGACGTGATCGAGGAATTCCGGATTCCGGAAACCGACATCCATGCGGAGGAATTCTGGGAGATCGCCCTGCAGCGCGTGGATGCCGTGCCGGACCATCTGGTCCTGGCCCAGGCGGCCAACGAATCGGCGTGGGGCACCTCGCGGTTTGCCCGGGAAGGTAATAACCTGTTCGGGCAGTGGTGCTTCCGCCAGGGTTGCGGATTGGTCCCGGCGGACCGGCCCGAGGGCGCCTCCTACGAGGTGGCCCGTTTCGATTCGGTAAGCCAGTCCATCGGCAGTTACATGCACAACCTCAACACGGGGCGGACGTATCAACAGTTGCGTGAAATCCGCGCCAAGGCCCGCAGTAACGGCCATGAACCTGATGCCACGGCCATGGCCGCCGGGCTGATGAGCTATTCGGAGCGGGGCGAGGAATACATCACCGAGTTGCGCTCCATGATCAGGTACAACTCGAACGTGATCGAAGAGGCACGGGCCCGCCTGGAGGAAGGCGCCAGTTCCTGAGCGCCGGCTCGGGCCCTGGGGAGCCCGGGATTCCATCGAAGAGAAGACCGTCATGAGATTGACGCGGGAACAACTGACCCGCATGGCCGCCGACAGGATCCTGGTCCTGGACGGGGCCATGGGCACCATGATCCAGACTTTCGGTCTGGACGAGGCCGATTTTCGCGGGGAACTCCTGGCTGATCATCCGGTCGATCTCCAGGGCAACAACGATATTCTCAGTCTCACCCGGCCGCAGGTGGTCCGGGAGATCTATCGCAGCTATCTGGATGCCGGCGCCGACATCATCACCACCAACACCTTCAACGGCACTTCGGTGGCCCAGTCCGACTACGGGACCGAGCACCTTGTCCGGGACTTCAACCTCGCCGCGGCCCGTCTCGCCCGTGAAGCCGCCGAGGAGTTCACCGCCGCCAATCCCGATCGTCCCCGCTTCGTGGCGGGCTCGCTGGCCCCGACGAACCGCACCTGCTCGATTTCCCCGGACGTGAACAATCCCGGCCACCGCAACATCACTTTCGAACAGCTGGTCACCGCCTACGGCGAGGAAGCCGAAGCCCTGCTCGACGGGGGCGCCGACATCCTCATGGTGGAAACGGTTTTCGATCCCCTCAACGCCAAGGCCGCGGTGTTCGCCGTCCGTGAACTTCTGTCCCGGCGCGGGCTGCACGATTTTCCGGTCTGGGTTTCCGGCACCATCACCGACGCCAGCGGGCGCACCCTGACGGGGCAGACTCCCGAGGCTTTCTGGATCTCCCTGCGCCACAGTGATCCGGCCGTTTTCGGTCTCAATTGCGCGTTGGGGGCCACGGCCATGCGGCCCTTCGTGGAGGAGGTTTCCCGGACTGCCGACACCCTGGTCTCGGCCCATCCCAACGCGGGATTGCCCAACGAATTGGGCGGGTATGATGAAACGCCCGAGCAGATGGCGGGAATCCTCGCCGAGTTCGCCGAGGCGGGTCTGTTGAACATCGTCGGCGGCTGCTGCGGGACCACTCCCGAATACATCAAGGCCATCGCCGCCGCTGTCGAGGGGATACCGCCCCGCCAGGTGGCCGCGAAACAGCCCGGGACTTTCCTGGCGGGTCTCGAGCAGCTGCACATCGACGGGGAATCCCTGTTCGTCAACATCGGGGAACGCACCAACGTGGCCGGCAGCCGGCGGTTCGCCCGCCTGATCCGGAACGGCAAGATGGAGGAAGCCCTCGAAGTGGGGCGCCAGCAGGTGCGCGGCGGCGCGCAGATCGTCGACGTGAACATGGACGACGCCATGCTCGAATCCGTCGAGGCGATGGGGACGTTCCTGAACGTGCTGGCCTCGGACCCCGAGATCTCCCGGGTGCCGGTGATGATCGATTCGAGCCGTTGGGACGTCATCGAGGCCGGCCTGCGGCGCATCCAGGGCAAGGGTGTGGTCAATTCGATCAGTCTCAAGGACGGCGAAGAGGAATTCCGCCGCCGGGCGCGTCTGGTCAGGCGTTACGGGGCCGCCGCCGTGGTCATGGCCTTCGACGAAAAAGGCCAGGCCGACTCTCTCGAGCGCCGTATCGAGATCTGTCGCCGAGTCTGGAGAATCCTGGTCGACGAGGAAGGGTTTCCCGCCGAGGACGTGATCTTCGATCCCAACGTGTTTGCCGTGGCCACGGGCATTGCCGACCACGACACCTACGGCCTGGATTTCATCGCCTGCTGCCGCCACATCAAGGACAACATGCCGGGCGCCCTGGTCAGCGGGGGCATCAGCAACCTCAGCTTCAGCTTCCGGGGCAACGACACGGTGCGCGAAGCCATGCATTCGGCTTTCCTTTTCCACGCCATCGACGCGGGCCTGGACATGGGCATCGTCAACGCGGGGCAGCTTGCCGTTTACGAGGAAATCGCTCCGGACCTGCTGGAAGCCGTTGAGGACGTGATCCTCAACCGGAGGGCGGACGCCACGGAACGGTTGATCGATATCGCGACGGCGACCACGGGAAAAAAGAGCGAACGCAAGGAAGACCTGGGCTGGAGGGAAAAGCCGGTCGGCGAAAGGCTGGGGCACGCCCTGCTGACCGGGGAAGCCGATTACATCGAAGAAGACACGCTGGCTTCGCTCCGGGAAATAGGCGATCCGCTGGGGGTCATCGAAGGGCCCCTGATGGACGGGCTGAACAAGGTCGGCGACCTGTTCGGGGCGGGCAAGATGTTCCTGCCCCAGGTCATCCGCACCGCCCGGGTCATGAAAAAGGCGGTGGCGGTCCTGGATCCCTACCTGGCGGAATTGAAGGAGAGCGGGGCCCGGTCGGCGGGGAAGATCCTGCTGGCGACCGTCAAGGGCGATGTGCACGACATCGGCAAGAACATCGTCGGCGTCGTGCTGGGCTGCAACAACTACGAGGTCATCGATCTGGGCGTGATGGTGCCCGTGGGCCGGATCATCGAGACCGCGAAAAAGGAAAAAGTGGATCTGGTGGGATTGAGCGGGCTGATCACGCCGTCCCTGACCGAAATGACCCATGTGGCGCAGGAAATGGATCGTGCCGGACTGGATATCCCCTTGCTGATCGGAGGGGCGACCACCAGCCGCGTGCACACCGCCGTGAAGATCGCGCCGTTCTACGAGCCGGGTGTATTCCATGTTCCGGACGCTTCCAAGGCGGTGGGCGTGATCGGCGCCCTGCTCAATCCCGAGACGCGCGAGGCCGCCGCCGCCCGGGTGCGCGAGGATTACGAGACGGTGCGCCGGGAAAGGGAGGCGGCCGCCGGGAAGAAGAAACTCCTGCCGCTGGCCGAAGCCCGGGCCAACGCGCCGCAGCTGGATTGGTCGGGATACGAGCCCCCGCAGCCCGTCCAGCCCGGTGTGCATGTACTGCCGGATTTCGACCTGCGCGAACTTCTGCCCTACATCGACTGGACGCCGTTCTTCCGGACCTGGCGGCTGCCGGGCCGTTATCCGCAGATCCTGGACGACCCCGAGACGGGAACCGAAGCCAGGCGTCTGATGGCGGATGCCCGGGCCGTTCTGGATGAGCTGATTTCCGGAGGTGAGTTGAAGGCCTCAGCGGTCCTGGGGCTGTTTGCGGCCGAGCGGGATGGTGACGACCTGGTCCTGTTCGACGACGACGCCCGCTCCGGTGAACTGCGCCGGGTGCCCTTCCTGCGCCAGCAGCGTCGCAGCGCCGCCGGCAGGCCGAACCGCAGTCTGGCGGACTTCATCGCGCCCGGCGAAGCGGGGCTCAGGGACTGGGTGGGCGGATTCGTGGTGACCGCGGGCCTGGGCGCCCGCGAGGCCTCAGACAAGCGGAAAGCCGCTGACGACGATTACCGCTCGATCATGGTCAAGGCCCTGGCCGACCGTCTGGCCGAAGCCTTCGCCGAGTATCTGCACCTGCAGGTTCGGCGCGAATACTGGGGCTATGCCCCGGACGAAGGCCTGGCCAACGAAGAGCTGATCGAGGAAAAATACCAGGGAATCCGGCCCGCGCCCGGTTACCCCGCCTGTCCGGACCACCTGGTGAAGCAGTTCCTTTTCGAGTTGCTTGACGCCGAAGCTAAAACCGGCGTGTCCCTGACCGAAAACTGTGCCATGGAGCCCGCCGCCAGCGTGGCGGGTTGGTATTTCAGCCATCCGGAAGCGAAATATTTCGGGATGGGCCGCCTGGGTCGCGATCAGGTGGCCGACTACGCCGCCCGCGCGGGTATCAGCGAAGACGAAGCCGCCGGTTGGCTGGCGGCCAACCTGGATTGAAGCACGGGAAAACGAAAGAGAATCCATGCACGTCATAGAACATCTGGAAAAGGCCGCCGATACGCTGTTCAGCTTCGAGATCATTCCGCCGCCGCGGGGCAAGACGGTACGCGACATCATCGACATGGTCGAACAGATCGCCCCGGTGAATCCTCCCTTCATCGACGTGACCAGCCACATGGCCGAGGCCTCGTACGAGGAGAAGCCCGACGGATCGATCAAGCGCCGGGTCAAGAAGAAACGGCCGGGGACCATCAGCATCTGCGGGATCATCCAGAACCGCTACGGGATCGATACGGTACCCCACCTGCTGTGCACGGGCTTCACGCGCGAGGAGACCGAGGACGCGATCATCGAGCTGAACTACCTGGGCATCCACAACGTGCTGGCAATCCGCGGTGACGAATCCAACTACAACAAGGTACTCAGTTCGGGACGGACCCGGAACATATTCGCCAGTGACCTGGTCAAACAGCTGGTCGATCTGCGCGAGGCCAAGTTCCTGGACGACATCGCCAACAGCGAGCCCATCAACTTCTGCATCGGGGTTGGTGGGTATCCGGAAAAACACGTGGAAGCCCCGAACCTGAAGACCGACATCGCCCACCTCAAGGCCAAGGTCGACGCGGGGGCCGACTACATCGTCACCCAGATGTTCTTCGACAACGCCAGCTACCACAACTACGTGAAGCTATGCCGGGAAGCGGGCATCGAGGTGCCGATCATTCCGGGCATCAAGCTCATCGACGGGGTGCGGCAGCTGAACTCCCTGGCCAAGCATTTCCACGTCACCATTCCCGACGAGCTGGTGGACGAGATCATGGAGTCCCCGAAGAACGTCAAGGAGATCGGCCGCGCCTGGGGCAGGAAGCAGGTCGAGGAGCTGTTGAACTCCGGTGTGGAATGTGTGCATTTCTACGTCATGAACGACGCTTCGGCCTCGGTGGGGATCATCAGGGAACTGACCTGAAGAGGCCTTTAACCCCCTATAAAATCGGTTGCGGGACCCGAAGCCGCATAGTAGGGTTACCTCGTCAACCATAGATCCGACCATAGCTGGAGCGCACGGTCACAAGGATGTGGCCACTTCATTCGCCAAGAATTGCTGAAGGGATTCAGGAAGCGCGCCATGTCGTCCCCGGAAAAGTCTCCGGACCCGCAGGTCTGCCGTCTGCTTTTCGTGCATCGCGATCCGGCCCTGGCCGATCGCATCCGCGGCCTGTTGGGGTGCGCCGGCACCGAAGCGACGGACCCCGCTTTCCGGGTCGCCCACCTGACCCACCTCAGCGACGCTCTCACCTACCTGAAGATCAGCCCCGTGGATCTGGTCCTGATCGGGCCCGACCCTGCCGGCGCGACCCTGTCGGATTCCATCGCCGAAATGAGCGCCTCCCATCCCGAAGTTCCGGTGGTCGCCCTGTTGTCGTCGCCGACGGGCGAGGAACGCCACGAGATTCGCCGGGCCGGGGCCCGGGAATGCCTGGCGGCCGATGAATTCGATTTCAACATCTGGTCCCGGACCTTCGAGTTCTGCCGTCGCGAAATGACTCTCAGCCGAGAACTGGCCGAAGTCAACGCCCGGCTGGACTGGCTGGTGCACATGGATTCGTTGACCGATCTGCTGAACCGCAAGGGCATGGAGCGGGCCATCATGGACGAGCTGGCCCGCTGCCGGCGCGAGGACGACGAGCTTTTGATCCTGCTGGTGGATCTGGATGAATTTTCCCGCATCAACGCCACCATGGGCCACGGGGTCGGCGACCTGGTCCTGGTGGGCGCGGCCCGCCGCATCAAGGAATCGGTGCGCGACCAGGACCGTGTGGGGCGCTGCGGAACCGACCGTTTCATGATCATGCTGCCGGAGACCGAGGTGGCCGAAGGCGAGATCATCGCCGAAAAGATCCGCCTGGCCATCAGCCGCGACGTGATCAAGGCCGGGGACCGGTCCATCACCACGACCGCGAGCCTGGGCCTGACGGCCATCAGCCCCACCTCGCTGTCGTTCGACGAAGTGCTGGCCAAGGCGCACTTCGTGCTTCAGCGCAGCCGGCTCAAGGGCAAGAACCGGGTGGCCCGGGCGGCCAGCGTCGAAGAGGTGGGCATGATCCGTCCGGTGGTCGCGGGTCCCGAAATGGTGCGCGCCCTGCTGCGGGGCAACGTTCTGGAAGTTTCCAGCCAGCCCATCGTCAACCTTGCGGACGGCCGCATCGTCTCCCGCGAGATGCTCATCCGGGGGCCCGAGGGTCCCTTGCGCCGGCCGGACAACCTGTTCAGCTTCTGCCAGGAAAACGATATCACCACCGCGGTGGATCTGCGCTGCCTGAAACTGTGCGCGGCGGCCGCGGGCCGCCTGGGAACAAACGGGCACTTCCACGTGAACATCATGCCGGCGACTCTGCTGCAGACCGAGGCCGAGGAACTGATACGCGTGCTCAGCGGCAACGGAAACGAGGGCCAGTGCTGCCTGGAAATCAGCGAGCAGCAGTTGCTGGGCGATCCCACGGTGCTGGTGCCGCGGGTCAGGGCGGTGCAGGAGGCGGGCATCCGGATCGCCATCGACGACGTCGGCTTCGGCAACAGCTGCCTCGAGGGTCTGATCATGCTGCATCCGCAGGTGATGAAGATCGACAAGCGCCTGGTCCGGGGGCTGGCGGTCGATCCGGAGATGCGCAAGGCCCTGGCGCGGCTGCTGAAGGTGGCCGACGTCCTGGGGGCCGAGGTCGTGGCCGAGGGCATCGAGAATACGGAGGATTACCACATCCTGGTGGATATGGGTGTACGTTTGGGACAGGGTTATCTCTTCGGGCGACCCTGCATGTGCTCGGAAGACCCTGTCCTGAACGGCAACAAAAAGCAGGAAAAACCCGGCGCCAGGGCGAACGCCTGACCCGGTTCCGTGCCCGATCACCGTAAATCAGCCTCCGACATGCTATAATGGTTCCCGGGACGGTCCACTCACAGGGATTAAGGGGGCGAGCGACCAGTTGATTTCCAGGACAATCTTCATGCTCTGTATCTGGGCGGCCATGGTGGTGGCCGTCCCTTCGCATCCGCAGGACGATATCACCGCGGAACTTCAGACCCTCCTTGATTCCAGTCGGTACGAAGAAGTCATGCAGCGGGGTGGGGAGATCATCGCGGAATTGCGCCGCGACGATCCGGACGGTTCCCTGGCCGAGGCGCAGGTGATCGATCTTGTCGTCAACGCCTGCTACCGCAGCAATCTGGTCATGGAAGAGGATTATCTGGAATTGGCCACGCGGGCGGTTCACCTGAAGGAACAGGCCTTCGGGGAGCCTGGCCCCGCCCTGGCGACAAGTCTGCTCCATCTGGGCAGGCTCTGCAACGGGCGCTGGGAAAACCGCCGGGCCATTCCGTACTTTCAGCGGGCCCTGGTCATCCTCGAGACGGCGGGTCCGGAAAACGACCCCGAGAGAGCCCTGGTCCTGGGCGGTCTCGGAATTGCCCACCGCCGGCTGGGAGAGTATGAGAGGGCGCAGCAACTCTTCCTCGACGCTCTTCAAATCCAGGAACTTCGCCTGGGGCCGGATCATCCCGATCTGGCGGTGAGCCTGAACAACCTCGCCATCATTCAGGTCCATTTCGGTTCCTACAGCCAGGCCAAGGAGCTTCATTTGCGAGCCTTGGCCATCCGGGAAAACCATTTCGAACCTGACAACGAATGGATCGGGGAGACCCTCAACAACCTGGCCACGGTCTGCAGTTACATGGGTGACTACAAAGAGGCGCTGGATGCCCAGGAACGCGCCGTCGACATCCTCAAGGCCCGACTGGGGGTGGATCACCAGCGGTACTGGTGGGCTTATTTCAACCTGGGCGTCACCTACCTGGACATGGGTGACCACAGCGGGGCCCAACCCATCTGTGAGGAAGTTCTCGAGGCTTTGCAGAGCCTCTATGGGCCCGACCATGTGGAAACGATCTACGCCCTGGACGCGCTGGGTAGCTGCCGTTTCAACGCGGGGGACTTCCAGGGCGCCCTCGGTTTCTACCGCCGTTCCCTGGCGATCAGCGAAAGAACTTTCGGCCAGGGCAATGTGGAGACGGCCGATACGATCGAGCAGGAGGGCCGCTGCCTGGTGGAGCTGGGCAGACTGGACGAAGCCGCGGAAACCCTGCGCACCAGTCTGGACATTCGACGGGCGACACTGGCGGAAGATTCTCCCCAGTTGTGTGAACTCCTGCACTACCTCGGCAATCTCCACTTGCGCAGGGGGGATGCGGAGCAGGCCCTGGAATACGCCCGGCGTTCCCGCACGACTCTTCAGGCGACCCTCGGGGAAAGTCATCCCCTGTTGGCCGAAGCCCTGGTCCTGGAGGCCAAGGCCCTGCGTGCGGACGGCGGTGACGAAGAGGTCATCCGGCTGGCGACGCGGGCCGAAGACATCAGCCGCCGCCATCTGCAGTCGACCATGTGCGCCTTGTCGGAACATCGCGCCCTGGAGTACGCCGCCGCCCGGATCCAGGGCCTGGACCTGGCCCTGTCCACGCTGCCTGCGGGTGCCGGGGGCGCTCAGGTCGGTCTTGTCTGGGACGCGGTCATCCGTTCCCGCGCCGTCGTTCTGGACGAGTTCACGGCCAGGAACAGGCAGCGCAGCCATCTGGCCGGAACGGCGGCCGGCAGTCTGGCGGACAGTTCCCTGGTTTTGAGGGAGCGTCTGGCTAACCTGGTCCTGCGCGGACCCGGCTGGGAGGATGTCGCCACCTACCGGCACATGCTCGACGCCACCAGGGCGGATCTGAACCAGGTCGAACGTCGGCTTTCGCTGGCCAGCGATTTTTTCATGGAGACCGGGCTGTCCCGGGAAACAGGTCTGGAGCAGGTGAGGGCTGCTCTTCCCGGGCAGACATCCCTGGTCAGTTTCGTGCGGTACCGGAAAATGGAACCCGGAGACCCGGCTGATCAGGCCGGATTCGCCTACAAGGCCCTGGTCCTGGGCGGACCCGATGCCCAGCCGAAAGCGATCGAGCTCGGCGACGCCGGGGATATCGACGCCCTGATCGAATCCTGGCGCAACCAGGTCCGCTTCGGCAGCCCGGAGACCGGGGCCGGGCAGGCCCGGGGATTCATACGGGTGTCGGGGAATGTCGATCGCCGCCTGGAGGATTACCTGGAAGCCGCCACCGCACTGCGTGAACGGGTATGGGATCCCCTGGGTCCGGACCTGAAGGATTCAAAGCAAATCTTCCTGGTTCCCGACGGGAATCTGAACCTGATCAGTTTCGCCGCCCTGCCGGTCGAAGGGAACCGTTTCCTGGTGGAGCAGGATCCGTTGCTGCATATCGTGGTCACGGAACGCTCCCTGGCTGAATGGGGCATGGTTGCAGGTTCCAGAGGGCAATCTGTGACAGGGGGCGCGGGGGGACTTTTGGTCGTGGGTGATCCCGATTTCGGTTCGGCCCCGGACGAAGATGCCGGCCCGGATGCCCGGAGCGGGGCGCCGGCGCCACCCGATCCCTGCCTTTCCCTGGCGGACATGCAGTTCGGTCCGCTGCCCTGGGCCCGGCGCGAGGCGAAGGAGATCAAGCGAATCTGGTTGAGCGATGCCGGTCGGAATGACAATCAGGTCAGGATCATCCTGGGGACCGAGGCGGCGGAATCCGCCTTCAAACTGGAGGCCGGGGGACAGGAAGTGATCCATCTGGCCACTCACGGATTTTTCCTGTCCGGGTCCTGTTCGCAGGGCCGCGCAGATGAAGCCCGGCAGGGAAATCCTCTGGCCTTGTCGGGGCTGGTCTTTGCCGGGGGCAACCGCTGGATGAGTTCGAAGAGTGGGTGCGACGACGGAATCCTGACGGCCCAGGAAGTGGCGGCCCTGGATTTGACCGGGGTCCGCTGGGTCGTCCTGTCGGCCTGCAACACCGGTCTGGGAGCCCTGGCCACCCAGGGGGAAGGTGTTTTCGGCCTGCGCCGCTCATTTGCCCTGGCAGGGGCCCAAACGGTGATCATGAGTCTCTGGGCGGTCGGCGACGACTCGACGAACGAGTGGATGGAAAAGCTCTACCGGGCCCGGCTCAACGAGGGTCATGACACCGCCCACGCGGTGCGGGCCGCTTCCCTGGCGGTGTTGTCCTCACGCCGGGAAAGCGGACAAAGTGTCCATCCCTATCATTGGGCCGGATTCCTGGCTGCCGGAGACTGGCGTTGACCTTCCCGAAAATGACAAGTGAAACCATCGGTATTTTGAGTTAGAATATTCAGAGGCAACAATTTGAATCCCGCCAGCCAGGAGAAGATCGCCTTTCCCCATGTCCAGTACGGCTCCAAACGCACAATCCCTGCCGCGCGACGAGGCCGAAGAGGCCCTGGTCCAAGGACTTGCCCGTAACGATCCACGCACCGTCGCGGATTTTCTCGGCCGGACCCACCGGCCGGTCTACGCCATGAGCGCCCGTCTGACGGCCGACCCGGACCTGCGGCATGACTGGACCCAGGATACCCTGCTGAAGATTCTGGAGGAAATGAAAAAGGGCCGGTTCGAGTACCGTTGGCCCGGCTGTTTCTGGTCGTGGTTCCAGAAGCGTTGCCATTTCCTGATGATCAACCATTACCGCGGCCACCGGAAGCGTCACGACCGCCTGACCCCGTTCGACCTCGGGTCGGAAGTCGTGGCGAAGCTGTCGCTCGGTGATGAGGCCGACCCCTTGCGGTTGATGGAAAGCGTGGAGGCCCGCGCCATCCTGGACGATTGCCTGGACCGGTTGGACAACGAGGACCACCGGCGGGCTCTGGCCGGCATCCTCCTGGAGGACCAGCCCTACCAGGCCGTGGCCGATGAAATGGGTGCGACGCTCAACACCGTTCGCTCCTGGATCCGGCGCGGCCGCGAGGCGGTACGGCGTTGTGTCGCAACCCGCTATCGCCGGGTTTTGGGGGAGGAATAATCAGGTGCAACTTTCCTTCGTCTCACATGGTCTTCCTTTGTGTGCGAACCGACACATGGAAGGTGGATAATGACTGATATGAACAAAGAAGAATTCGAACGGCTGATCCTGGCTTACGAAGACCTCGACACAGAGGAAAAAAAGCAGGCTGACAAGATCCTGGCCGAACGTCCTGATTTGCGTCAGCGGCTGGAATCCCTGCGAAACCTGGAAAGCGCGGCGGCCGCCTCGTTTGAGTTCGATGAAGAAGCCTTCTGGGCCGCCGAGGGTCTGGCTCCCGGTGACGCCGAGTTGCAGCAGCGAAGCCTGACGGATCTGCGGGAATCCCTGGGTCTGACCGTGAAGCCGAGCGGGGGTTTCTGGAAACGCGGGCGCACCGGTCTGTCCCTGATGATCCCCGTGGCCGCGGTCCTGGCGCTTTTGCTGATCCTGCCGGTCTTCCGGGACGGCTCCGAACTCATCCGTGATCTCTCCGTCCAGCCGGTCGCCCTGGACACCGGAGGCTCGAGATCAGGCACCGATACCCGGCACCAGCCGGGAGTCCTGCGGTCCGGTGAGGCCTTTGCCCTGGATTTCCATCTGAACGAGGATGCCTACGTGTTGGTTTTCCATGTGGATCCGCAGGGAGCGGTCAGCCTGGTGCATCCGGCTTCCCCTTCCGCCCCTCCGGCGGTGATCGCGGCGGGAGAGATCCGTTTCCCCGACCCGGAAAGCGGCGACAAGTGGATCCTGGAAGGTGGTGCGGGGATCGAAACCTTCGTGGTGGCCGCGGCGCCGGCTTCCTCATCCGGTCCCGAAACCCTGGCCCTGGCAAAAAGGCTGGTCGGAGGAACATTCCCCGATGTCGCCGCCGCCGTTACTCATCTGACGGGATCCCTGTCCGAAAAAATGGAACAGGTGGAACGGTTCGAATTCCAGCACCTGGATTGAGCGGGCGGTCAGCCGGCCAAATCCCCGATTTCCTTTTCCACGGCCTCTAGAATCGCGCCGGACTTCACCAGTTCCTTCATCACCGTATGGTCGGGATAAAGCGACCGGTCCTCGTCCAGGTAATCAACCTTGGTCCGGATGACCTTGCGGGCCGTGTCCACGCCCCGGCCGGGCTGGAATTCCCGCAGGTCCAGGGCCTGGGCCGCACCCATGAATTCGATGCCGAGCACCCCGTAGGCGTTGTCGACGATCTGCTGGTTCTTCAGCGCGGTGTTCATGCCCATGGAGACGAAATCCTCCTGGTCGGCCGCCGCAGGAATGGAAGCCACCGCCGCCGGTGCGGAGAGAATGCGTTGTTCGACGATCAGCGTGTCGGCCGTGTACTGGCTGAGCATCATGCCGCTGAACATGCCGGCGCCCTTGGTCAAAAACGCGGGCAGCCCGGCGCTCAGGGCGGGGTTGAGCATGCGGTTCAGGCGGCGTTCGGACAATACGCTGATCATGGTGATCGACTGCCCGGCCATCTCCATGGGCAGCGAAACAGGAGTGCCCTGGAAATTCGCCCCCGTCTGGAAGGTGCCGGTCTCGGGGAAGAAGATGGGATTGTCGCCCACGCCGTTCAGTTCGGTCTCGACCTGGCTGCGGGCGTAGGCCACCGCGTCGTGGGCCGCGCCGATGACCTGGGGGGTCGAGCGCATGGAGTAGGCGTCCTGTACGCGGGTCTTGACCTTGCCGGTCAAAAGGTCGCTGCCTGCGATGCACCGGCGGATGGCCGCGGCGCTGCGCATGGCGCCGGCGAAGCCCCGGACTTCGTGCAGGGGTGCCTCATAGGGCTTCATGTTGGCCCGCAGCGCTTCCAGCGACATGGCCGCCGCGATCTCGGCCTGCTTCAGCCAGCGCTCCATGTCGTACAGGTGGATGGCGCTCATGGCCGTCAGCAGGTTCGAGCCGTTGATGGTGGCCAGGCCGTCCCGCGCTTCCAGGCCGGGCACCGGAATGCCGGCCCGGTCCAGGGCCTCGCGGCCTTCGAGCAGCTCACCCTGATAATACGCCTTGCCTTCACCCAGCATCAGCAGCGCGACCTGGGACATGGGGGCCAGGTCGCCGCTGGCGCCGACCGAACCCTTCTGGCAGACGAAAGGAGTCACGCCCTTGTTGAGCATCGCCACGAGGGTCTGGGTGATTTCGGGACGGCAGCCGGAATGGCCGTGGGCGTGGACATTGACGCGGCCGGCCATGGCCCCGCGCACGTATTCGATGGGCGCCGGGTCGCCGATGCCGGCGGCGTGGTTGTAGATCAGGTATTTCTGGAACTGGCGCACCTGCTCGTCGTTCAGGACGATCTCGCTGAATTCCCCGATGCCGGTGTTGACCCCGTACATGATATCGCCGGCGGCGATCTTCTCGTTCAGCAACGCGCGGCACCGTTTGATGCGATCCAGCGCGGCGGCGGGCAGTTCGACCTGCTTGCCGTGGCGGGCGATCGCGACCAGGTTGTCGATGGTGAGCTGGGAGCCGTCGAGGATGATGGCCATGGGAGGTCTCCTTGGGTAATGCCCGGGGTCAGGAAATCACCCCGCAAGGATGCTCATTTGGCGCGCACTTGTCCAGCGGGCAAAGGGGGTGTAGATTCTACGGTGCGCGGCGGGGAACAACTCCCGGCCCCTCGTACGGTATCAGCCAATGGAGAGGCACATGGCAGGAAAAGCACTGATCACCGGCATCACGGGCCAGGACGGCTCCTATCTGGCGGAATTGCTGCTGGACAAGGGATACGAGGTCTATGGCATGGTGCGGCGGTCCAGCACGGAAACCACCGGCCGGATCGGGCACATCAAGGACCGGATCAAATTCCTGCAGGCCGACCTGCTGGACCAGGCCTCCCTGACCAAGGCCCTCGAGGAGGCGAAGCCGGAAGAGATCTACAATCTGGCCGCCCAGTCCTTCGTGCCCACCAGTTGGCGGCAGCCGGTTCTGACCGGACAGGTCACCGGCATGGGCGTGACCCGGATGCTCGAAGCCGTGCGCCAGGTGATTCCCAAGGCCCGCTTCTACCAGGCCAGCAGCAGCGAAATGTTCGGCAAGGTACGTGAAGTGCCCCAGACCGAGATGACGCCTTTCCATCCGCGCAGCCCCTACGCGGTGGCCAAGACCTACGGCCATCACATCACCGTCAACTACCGGGAAAGCTACGGCATGTTCACCGCCTCGGGCATCCTGTTCAACCACGAGAGCCCGCGCCGCGGCCTGGAATTCGTCACGCGCAAGATTTCCGACGGCGTGGCCCGCATCAAACTTGGCCTGGCCGACGAACTGAGGCTGGGCAACCTGGACAGCCAGCGGGACTGGGGCTTTGCCGGCGACTACGTGCACGCCATGTGGCTGATGCTGCAGCAGGACGAGGGAAAAAACTACGTCATCGCCACGGGCAAGACCCATTCCATCAGGGATTTCCTGGATATCGCGTTCGACCACGTGGATCTGGATTGGCAGGAGTACGTCAAGAGGGACCCCCGTTACATGCGTCCGGCGGAGGTTGATCAGCTCATTGGGGATTCGAGCCAGGCCAAAAAGGACCTGGGTTGGGAGCCGACGGTGGACTTCGAGAGCCTGGTGACCATGATGGTCGATGCCGACCTGGAACTGCTGGGCTGATTCGGGACCAACCCTGCCTGACGCTAACGGTCGAACTGGTATTCGGCCGTCACTCCGAAGGCCAGCAGGACGCTGGACAGGTAGCGCGGCTGTTCCAGCATCATGAAATGGCCGGTTCCCCCCATTCTCTTGAAACTGAGGGTGCGCGCCTTGCCGAAGCCGTAGTGCTCCAGCTGGTGCTTGCTGTTGCCCTTCCCCGGAAACATCAGCTCGCTGCCGACGACCAGCATGGGCACTGGCAGGCTGTAGAGCTTGTCGGAAACGTCGAAGTCGAAACTGCTCATGAGCAGGGAGATGAAGGTCGCGCTGTCGGTCCGCAGGGCGGTGTCGACGATGCGGTCGGTGACTTCCTTGTCCGGCGTCATGTTGAGGAACCGCGAGTAGACGAAGCGGTCGTAATCGTTGGCCAGTTCCTGTCCCACGGCGGCCTTCTGCTCCTTGCCGGCCAGCTGTTTGGGGGCGGCGTCGAGGACGATGAGCCGGTTCACGTCGGCCGGGTGGTCGATGGAGTACCTCAGGGCGATCATCCCGCCCATCGCGTGCCCGACCAGGGTTGGGTAGACGATTCCCTGTTCCTCCAGAAATTCCCCCAGCCGCCCAGCTTCCTTTTCGATGGTCGAATCAACGATGGGCTGGGTCTGCCCGTGGCCGGACAGTTCGAAGGTCCACACCTTGAAGGTTCCCTTCAGGTGGGGCAGGCAATCGTCCCAGATGTCGGCGTTGCCGCCCAGGCCGTGGATCAGGACCATTTCATTCTCGCCCCGGCCTTCGATGATCTTTTGAACGCTCGGGGGGGCCTGGGGCTCCTCTTCCTGAGCTATTTCCTGAGCTATTGCGGGCACGGACAAGGCCGCCGCCAGGGCCAGGACCACCAGGAAAACACCGCGCGAGGCGGTCCGGATCATTTCAAGGGCACGGCTGGTCTTCATGGGCTTTCTTCTCCAGGGTCGTGGGGAACGAAAAACACGCTGCCGTCGACGGCCTGATGAACCGGACCATCGTAATGCTTTCCCACCAGGGCGGCCAGGTCGAGCGCCGCGGCATCGGGATACTGATGGGTCAGGGCCACCTGTCCTGGCCTGGCCTCGGCGCAAAGCCGGCCCACGTCCGCAACGCACATATGACCGGGTGTGGCCAGGTGGTCGGGGGTCGAGCATTCGACGACCAGCAGGTCGGTCCCGGCTGCAGCTTTATTCAACTCCGGACAGGGACCGGTGTCCCCGGAAAAAACCGCGGTGCCCCCTGCGGCGTCACTGAAGCGGTAACCCAGGCAGATCCGGGACAGCCGGTCCTGATCGTGGTTGACCGCGAATGGCCTTACCGAACCTCCGTCCGGCAAGGGCACCGTCACGCCGGGGCCTATCTCCGTGACTTCCAGCGCCCGCAGCCGCGGTTCCAGCCAGGTGCCGTAGATTTCCCGCAGTTTCTCGAGATAGGCGGCCAGGCCCGGCGGTCCGAAAAGCCGCACCGGGTCTGTCCGCACCGGCACCGGGGAGTGAAGCGCAAACAACAGGGGCACCAGATCGGCGCAATGGTCGGGGTGCAGGTGCGTGAAAAACACCCGGTCGATATCGTCGACTCCCCGGGGCGCCTGACCTGACTGGACCAGACGCACCAAGGCTCCGGGACCGGGGTCCATCAAAACGGAATGGCCGTCCACCGTCACCCAATAGGCCGGGGGATTGTGGGTGGGCGTGGGTAAAGCGCCGCCGGCGCCCAGGATGTGAAATCTGATCATGCCTATAAAGGAAGGGACCGAAGCGGTTCCGTCAAGGTGGTTCCCCAACCTGATTATTCGGGTTATGGTGACTGATGGCTGAACCCTGGACCGGCAAAGGAGACTGATCATGGAGTGGGGCGAACGCATCGATGCCATGGCGGCGGGATACCGTAATTCCTGCATTCTGGTCGCCGCGGTGAAAACGGGGATTTTCGAGGCCCTGGGCGACGAGGAACGGACCGCGGCCGAAGTCGCCGCCCACCTGGACCTCAACGCCCGCGCGGTGGACGTGGTTATGTGCGCCCTGGCCGCGGCCGAGGTCCTGCTTGCCAGGGGCGACCGGTTCGCCATCGATCCGGGCGCGCGGCCGTACCTTCTGGCCGACAGCCCCGAGACCCTGGTCAGCATCATCGGTCACAACAAATCGATGCTGAAAAGCTGGGTGCAGTTGGAGGAGGTCCTGCGGACCGGTGCGCCCGCGCCCCGCGCCGAGAGGACTGCCGAGGAGATGGAGGACTTCATCCGGGGCATGGAAAACGTGTCGCGGCGCACCAGCAGCGAAGTGGCGGACCAGGTTGATTTGAGCGGCGCCGTCCGGCTGCTGGACCTGGGCGGCGGCCCGGGGACGGCGGCCCTGACCTTCGCCCGGGCCAACAGCGGTCTGGAGTGCGTGGTCTATGACCTGGAAGGACCCCTGGGGATCGCTTGCCAGCAGATCCGGCAGGCGGGACTGGAGGACCGGGTCACGACCCGGGCGGGGGATTTTCTGGTCGACGACCTCCCGGAGGGGTTCGACGTGGTCTACATTTCCAACATCATCCACATGCTCCGCCCGGATGAAACCCGGATGCTGCTGGCCAAGGCACACCGGGCCCTGGTACCCGGCGGGCGCATATTGGTAAAGGACTTCTTCCTCGAGGATTCGCGCATCGCCCCCCCGTGGACGGCCCAGTTCAGCGTGAACATGCTGGTGAACACCAAAGGCGGAAAATCCTATACTTTCACCGAAATGGAGGATTTGCTGGCCCAAACGGGGTATATTGACCTGGAATCATTCGCCGTCGCGGCCAACAGCCGGGTCATTGTCGGTTACCGGGAATCCTGAGCCGGTTTCCGTTGTATAAATGAGATATACCTAAATGCCGGCCGCGGGGCCGGCGCGGCCCGGCCCCACTGGACAGGAAAGGCCCCTCTCCCTATCATGGGGCCGATTTCAAGGGATAAAATTCCAGACAAATGGAGATTCGGCCGGACCGGATCCAGGAAGGTGACCATGGACATCCGCACATCATCCCTTT
>JBDLKA010000060.1:0-21046 GCA_039714075.1 Candidatus Krumholzibacteriota bacterium
ACCGGGGGATTTTTCTGGACCGGCGGGGTGTTCGCCCTGGCCCTGGTCGGTGCTCCGTATACCCAGGCCCAGATCGGCCATCTGAATCAGCTTCCTCCACCCTTTGTCCTGTTTTCCCTGGCCGCCGTGGTGACGGCCATGAAGCGCAGGGACGAGGGGCGGTCGGCGGCCGGTGCCTGGTGGTTGCTGGGTGGCGCCCTGGTTATGCAGGCAACCTGGGGTTGGTACGGTTTTGCCCACGCCCTGATCGGCGTGGCGGTCTTGAAGGTTTTCCGGTTGGTGGTCGGAGTCCGCCGTGGGGAAGGCTGGACGGGCCACATCGTCCCGGTGGTTCGGCAGGCCTGGCTGCCGGCGCTTCTGACGGGGATTGCGGTGGTCCTGCTGGCGTTGCCCCAGCTTCAGACGGCCGACCGGTATCCCGAATTCACTCGCCGGTCCGACGAGGTCCGCTCCGGCAGCGCCGACTACCATCATTTCCTGAATCGAGGGGTCTATCGGGGTGAGCCCGCCGACTGGATCGGCCGCGGCGTCGAAGGGCAGGCCCGTTACAAGGATCGCTACCGGCAGGTTCTGAATCCCGGCTGGGTGGCCTTTGTCCTGGCGGTGATCGGTTGGTCCATGCGGGCCCGAATTTCCGCGCCGCGCCGCAGGCTGGGCGCCGGGCTCCTGGTCATGGGACTGGTGGGGTTGGTGTTCGCGTTCGGGGATTCGGTGGGATTGCCGGGCACGGACAAACGGTTTCCCCTGCCCCTGGAGTGGTTGCGGACCGTCGTCCCGCCCTTCAAGGCCTTCCGGGGCGCCTGGCGGTTTTCCTGGCTGTTCGTGATCGCGGTGGCCTGGTGGTCCGCGGTGGGTATCGAAGGCCTGGTCCGGCGGCCGGGGCTTGTCGGGCGACTGGCGCCCGCGGTGGTTTCACTGCTGATCCTGGTTTCCCTGCCGGCGGCGGTGCCCGCATTGAAGGTTCCCCTGGAGGGACGCCTTCTGGGCCCCGCGGTTCAACAATCAGGTCCCGTGGTGACCCTGCCCGCCCCGCCCCGGGAATTCGATGAGGATGTCACCGAAGCCCTGTGGATAGCCAGGATCCTGGAAACGGGCCAGCCCGTAACCGGGGGCACCACGGGGTGGGTTCCGCCGGAAATCGTGGATTTCCGGGTCCAGCTGAAAGCCTGCGAGGACGGCCATCTGGATCCTGCCCTGTTGTTTTCGAAATGGAAGGACCTGGGAATCGTTTCGGCGGAAATCGCCTTCAGACCTGGGGACGACCGGCGCACGGACTTCTGGCGGAAAACCCTATTGGCGGGAGGGGCGGTTCGCAGCGAACCCTGGCCCCGTCCCGGTTACGAAATGTACCTTCTGCCCTGACCCGGAAGCGAAGGTCCGATCAGTTGCAGCTACGCACCGTCAGTACGGGGCAGCCGGCGCGGCTGACGACCCTTTCGGCCACCGATCCGAAGACGACATGTTTCAAACCGGTGCGGCCGTGGGTGGCCATGAAGATGGCGTCGGCCTTTTCTTCGTCCGCCACCTGCAGGATCTGCTCGGAGGGCTGGCCCAGCCTGACCTCGAGCCGGGGTTCGACGCCTTCGGGGAAGATGGACTCCGAGACCTCGGCCAGCTTGGCCTGCGCATCCCGGGACACCTGCCTTTCGAAAGCGGAGGTGTCGAAGGTCATGTCCGCGGCTTCCACCTGGGGGCTGGGGAAGTGCTGGATGGGTTTGTTGACGAACAGGATGACGACCTCCGAACCGAATTTGTCGGCCATTTCGCTGGCCATTTTCAGTCCGCAAAGCGATGGTTCGCTGAAATCGGTGGGGCAGAGGATCTTCTGGAAGGGAAACATGGTCCGACCTCCCGCGACTTCCCCGCAGCATGCGGGTATGGGATGAATCCGGGCAACGAGCCCTGACACCACACAAACTACAAAGGTTTAGCGCTCATGGCCTTTTATTCCGACTTCGCCGGGCACTACGAAAAGATCTTCCCCTTTCGCCGGCCGGTGGCCGATTTCCTGGACCAATGGCTCCCGAATGAGGGCAGGATCCTGGACATCGGTTGCGGGACCGGCCGGTATTGCGAAGCCCTGGACCGGACGGGCCGCCGTTCGCTGGGCATCGATCTGGATCCGGGGATGATCGGCGAGGCCGGCCGGATCCACCCGGAGGGGGAGTTCCGCATCCTGGGCATGGAGCAGATCGGGTTATTGCCGGCGGGGAGCTTCGCGGGGATTTTTTGCATTGGGAATGTCCTGCCCCATCTTCCGGCCCATCGCCTGGCCGGTTTCCTGGTCGATGTCAATACCATCCTGGAACCCGGCGGGGTCTGGGTTTTCCAGACCGTGAATTTCGACCCGATTCTAGGCGAAGAGGATTTCATTTTTCCGGAGATCAATCTGCCCACGGACCAACTGACCTTCCTGCGATGGTACGAGGATATCCGCACCGACCGGTTGGTGTTCCACACGAGTCTGGCCGGACCGGAGGGAGAGATTTTCGCGGGCGAGGTGGCTCTGTTTCCCCGCACGAGTGTCGATTACGATATGGGGCACAAGGCGGCGGGGTTCGAGAAGCTGGGACATTTCGCGGATTTTGCCGGCAAGGGATTCCATCCGGGGGAGAATTCGGGCAGCGTTTTTGTCTGGCGGAAACCCTGATTATTTCCTTCGCATCAAAAACAAAGTTCGTTCGCTGCCTTCGATTCCCGTCTGTTCGAGGATCTCGAAGCGTCCGGCAAAGGCCTGCTGGAACCCGGCCAGATCGTAATGGGGAAAGACATCTTCCCTAGTAGCCAGCAACCGCTGGACCTGCGAATCGGACTTCGGCACGAACTCGATAATTAGATTCCGACCGGCCCGCGCGAAAAACTCGGCCAGCCTGTCCAGCGGCACGTTGTTGCTGATGGCAAGATGGTGGATCAACGCCAGGGCGATCACCGTATCGGCGGGTCCGCGATCCAGCAGCGCGTCCCTCTCCTGGTGGTCCCAGCCCAGGCCGGGACTGGGGTTGGTCAGGTCCATCACCAGCGGCAGCATTTCGGGCCGCCCGCCCTTGCGGCACGCCCGCCAGTTCTGTTCCACCGCGGTCGGATCGATATCCGCCGCCAGGGTGAACAGGCCCCGGTCGCTGGCCACCTGGCTGAAGAACCCGTTGTTGGCCCCGACGTCCCAGACGGTGCGGCTGTCGGTCTTGTCCAGCATGTCCCCGACGAGCTTCTTCTTCGTCTGGAGGGAAGAATCCGAGTAGTTGGTGTCGTCGTAGTACTCGCCCCACTCGGTGCCGCCCGGACGCCAGTTCAGCTTGGTAACGGCGCCTTTCAGGCTGTCCAGAATTCCCAGCAGGGCGTTCTTGCCGACCCGGGTTTTTTTGCCGGTCGCCCCGCTCGACTGGTGCTTTTTCTGGCTGCGGGCGTGGGCATGAATGTGCATCAACAAACCGGGCGAAAGACGGCTGCGCCAGGGCAGCAGGCCGGCCGCCAGATCCAGGGGAACCCCGTCGATATTGGTCCGCAGCAGGGCGCCCAGGCGAATGTCGCGCTGGGCCATCAGGGCCAACGGAGCCAAAAAATGCTGGCAGAACTGGCGGTAGGCCACCCACGGTTCGCCTTCACGGTACGCGGTGAAGGACAGCGAGTCGATGAGCACGGGCCGTCCCTGATGGAACTGGATGTTGTAGGCGCTGGCGTCCTTCAGCGTCATGCCCTTCTTCAGGGCCAGGCGCTGGATGCGCAGCGTGGTCAGGGCGGCGTCCTTCAGCTGGGAAAAGCACCACTCATAGGGATAGCTGATGAAAGTCACGGGCTCGGGTTCCAGGATCCGGACCGCTTCGTCGCTACGGGCCAGGTCGAGTGAAACTTCGGTGTGGGGGATGAGCAATCCCTTTTCGACCAGGAGGTCGTACAGGCCGGAATCCCGCAGCAGGTCGTAGTCCGCGGCGTAGGACCGGTTCACCTGGCGGTAGAGTTTTCCCTGGTCGTGAAACAGAAACCCGCTGGGATCGCGGAAAGAGGCGGCATGGTGTCCGTCACTCATCGGCGTCGTCGTCTTCGGCCACCGGTTTTCCGGTCAGCAGCGCCTTGATCCGGTGCCAGAACATCTTGATGGCGAAGCCCGCGCCCACCACCGCGGCGATGACGCCCTGGATCAGGAAGCTGCCCGTCCCGGGATCGAGGTAGGCCAAAGCGTCCACGGGAAACAGGATGACGGCCAGGGCCATGACCAGCGCCAGGGAAGTCCAGGAGCCTCGGCGGGAACTTTTTCGGCAGATTTTAATATTCATGTCTTTACCCGTGGGGCCCGGGCCCCGGTTGATGGTTCCTCCAGTCAGGCAACAATATGTCCTGCCCGACCGTTTTGTAAAGATCCGGCCGGAAATTGTGGTTCCGGGCCGGGGGGAGGTCGTTCTTGCCATTTGCGGAAGATCCTGATATTTCTGCAATAAGTCGATCGGGATCCCCGAGGAACAGGGATCCCCATTTCCCAGGGATTTCATGGAACGAAGGATGATGAGATGGAGCTGACCAGGAAAAGCGCCCCCGCCTGGGGTGTCCTGTTGTTTTTGACCCTCGCTGCGACCTGCCTTTTTCCCTTTCCGGCTTTGGCTGCCGAGGGGGAAGCCGCCACCGATACCGCCTCTCCGGTCACTTTGGCGGGTGATTTCAAATCCGCCATCGTCATCGACGCCGAAACCGGGCTGGTCCTGGTGGCCACCAATCCGAACAAGCGCCGGCAGCCCGCGTCCATGTTGAAGATGATGACCGAGCTGCTCGTCCTGGAACATGTGGCCGAAGGCGACCTCAAGCTGGAGGACCCGATCAAGGTGTCCGCCAAGGCCAGCAAGATGGGGGGCTCGCAGGTCTATCTGAAGCACGGGGAAACCTTCAGTGTGGAAGAGTTGCTGCATGCCCTGGCCATTCATTCGGCCAACGACGCCTCGGTGGCTTTGGCCGAGCATCTCGCCGGTTCCACGGACGCCTTCATCGACCTGATGAACATGAAGGCCAAGGACCTCGGCATGACCGACACGGATTTCCATACCGTGCACGGGCTGCCCCCCGGATGGAAGCAGAAGCCCGATATGACCACCGCCCGGGACCTGGCTATTCTGGGCCGGGAGTTGGTGCAGCATCCTCTGGCTCTGGAGTGGGCCTCGACAAAAACCGCGCCTTTCCGCGGCGGCGAGTTCACCCTCTACAATCCCAACAAACTGGTCGGGAACTACCGCGGGCTGGACGGCCTGAAGACCGGCTACACCGGACCCGCCGGTTTCTGTGTCACCGCCACGGCCATCCAGAAAGGCAAGCGGCTGATCTCAGTGGTGATGGGCTGCTCCACCGACAAGGCCCGGGCCACCGAAACCACCCGCCTGCTGACCTACGGCTTCAACATGTACGCGCAGATTCCCGTGATCGCAGCGGCCGGGGAAGCCCTGCCCGATCCGGTTGCCGTCAAGGGCGGCAAGAAGAAGAAGGTGCCGGTTGCCTACGGGGAGTCCCTGACCGTCAGTGTTCCCAAGAACCGGGAGCGCGACCTCGTCATCCAGAACGAAATTTCCGAGCCTGTGCAGGCGCCCCTGACCCTGGGACTCGAAGTCGGCCGCGCGGTGGTCCTGCTCGACGGGCTGGAACTCGGCAGCGTTCCCATCGTGACCATGGAGGAAATAGCCAAGGGGAACTGGCTCAACCGATTGTTGAATTGAGAGATACACCAAAGGTCAAAAAACAGCAGAAAATCGGGAACAAAAGCGCTTGCTAATCTTATAACATCTTATTGCCGGGGTGATACCAACCCCTTACAATGGAAAAAGATGATTATTCAGGAAGCAGGTAGACTGGAGACAGTCCCACGCTCCGAGGAGGAATCATGAAAAGGCAGATGTTCATCTCGTTATTCCTGGTCGCGCTCTGCGGCTTGATGCTGGGTCCCGCCCAAAGTGTCCTGGCCGGTGATGAAGCCGGTCCGGAACTTGTCGGCTCGCCCAAGTGCAAGGCCTGTCACAAGGCCAAAACCGGGGATCAGTGGAAGATCTGGACCGAATCGAAACATGCCGGAGCCTTCGAAACGCTGGCTTCCGAAGAGGCTCTGAAGATTGCCGCCGACCAGGGTCTGGGCGACCCGCAAAAGGAAGAGGCTTGTTTGAAATGCCACGTCACCGGGGCATTCCTGGGGTCCGAGATCGTGGTCAGCGCCAAAGGCAAATATGTCCCGGACGAGGGTATCGGTTGTGAGGCCTGCCATGGTCCCGGCTCGGCCTACAAGTCCAAGAAGGTCATGGTGGATCCCGCCGCGGCCAAGGAGGCCGGCCTGTTGAGGGATAATACCGAGGCCGCCTGCACCAAGTGCCACAACGAATCAAGCCCCACTTTCAAGGGCTTCGATTTCGAGAAGCGTTGGGCCGAAATAGCCCACTCCGTCCCCGAGAAGGAATAGGTCCCGGTCCGATCGGAAAAGGACGTCAAGTTGAACTTCACCCGGAATTGGGATTCCAGAAAAGAAACCCCCACCGCCTGGTCAAAGCGGTGGGGGTTCTTTTTTACGCTGGTGGTCGGGGGCGTGGCGATTCTGCATCTGGCGGGTTGCGCCGGTTCCGCGCCGGAAGAATGTCTTGACCCGGGAAGCGCCGGTTTTACGGCGACCGCCGATTCGCTGGGCCTGGAGGAATTCCTCGCCCTGGAGCCCGCCCACCGGCAGCAGAGGCGCAACCAGGCCGAGACGTGGTTGGACAGGGCCGCGAACGCCGGCAGGGCCGGCGACAGGGTGCGGGCATTGTCCAACGCGGCGGGACTGGCCCCGGACGACCCGGAGATCTGGCTGCGGTTGGCCCATATCTGGCGTTGGATCGGGGAGAACCTGCGGACCGAAGCCTGTCTGGACAACGCGGCGGCCGCGGTCCGCAATCTGGGCAGCCGGGAATCAGATTTTTTCCGTCGGTCCGCCGGTTTCAAGAAGGATGTCGCCCTGCGCACGGGCCTGCTGCGGGCCTGGCTGCACTACGACCGGGCGGAGTATCATGAAGGTTTGGACTGGGCCCGGACCGCTATAAAGTTGGAGCCGGGAAATGCCTTGGCCTGGCAGATTCTGGGTTTGCTGGAAGGTAGCGTGGGGCACCGTTCACAGGCCCACGAGGTGGCCGGGGACATGATGCGGGCCAGGGGTTACAATACCGACAGCGACTGGATCCTTTCCACCGTGGATCGTTCCACGGGCCTGTACCGGGAGTCCTTCAACTATTTCCTGGGTCTTCGTCCCCAGGAAGACCATATCGCCGAATGCTGGCGGGACATGGGGCTGGCCGCCGAACGGGTGGCCGAATGGTCCTACGCCAGGCGCTGGTACCGGGAATCGGCGGCCAGCCTGCCTTTCGAAGACACTTCCTGCCTGGTGGAGGTTTCCAGCCCCCGTCTGGACTATCGTCTGCGCTCGGTGCGGCAACCGGTGTGGTTGGCCTTCGGCCGCTACTTCGTGACCGGATCCCGGTCGGCCTACACCGCCCATGCCCTCAAGAAGTTCGACGAGTCTTCCGGCGCTGAAGAGAGGGCTGCCTGGGCCGGTCTTCTCGTGAATTCCGCGGGAATCTGCCTCCGTATGAAATTGGATACCCCCTGGGCGCTGCGTGCCCGGGGAATCGTTTTTTCGCGAACCGGCAAGATCGACCGCGGACTCAAGGATCTTCAACGGGCTTCGAGGCAGTTGAAGGTACTAGGTGTCGAGGACGCGCGGACAGAAGCCGAAATCGGACACCTGTTCCTGCTCAAGGAAAAGACGGGCCGGGCCGTTTCCCATCTCCGCCTGGCCCTGGGAATGGATGACGGAATGGCGACCGCGTGGAGCGACCTGGGCCTGGCTTTGATCATGATGGGCGACGAGGAAGAAGCCGAAAAGGCGCTGACCAGGTCCCTCGAATTGGATTCCTCCTCGGCCACGGCCTGGTACAACCGGGGCCTGATGAGCATGCATGCCGGGAATCTGGACCAGGCGGAGGCCGACCTGAAAAAAGCGGCGGAAATGGCTCCCGACAATCAGCAGGTGGGCCGGTTGCTGCAGCAGGTCGTCCAAAGGAAAAAAGAGGGCAAGTGACCGGTTTTTAGTTCCTCGATAAACCCTATTTCATTGCTGTAAAATGATATTACTGGTACATTTCCCTGGACTATCGCCGAGTCGGGGGACGCAACATCCATCACTTACAAATTCCCAACGGAAGATTGGTCTTCACCATGATGACCCGAAAATTCCGATGGTCCGTTTCCAGGATCATTCCGGTGGTTTTTGGCGGAATGCTGCTTTTCCTTGCGGGCTGCAGCGTGGGGCCCGACTACGAGACTCCGGAGTTCGAGGCCGTGCCCGACGCCTGGCAGAATGCCGCCGCGGCGGATATCGCCGACTCGAGTTCCGTCCTCAGGGAATGGTGGACCGCCTTCGGGGACACCCTGCTCGATACCCTGATGGTCAGGGCCCAGACGGCCAACCTGGACGCGGCCCAGGCCGTCGGCAGGATTCGTGAGGCGCGGGCCTATCATCAAATCGCCGGTGGTGACTACTATCCCCAGTTTGGCCTGAATGGATCCTTCACCAGGACCGAGGTGGGTGAGAACACGGCCCTCGGGGCCATTGCCGAACTTGGCGACAATCCCGGCAACAACTGGGAATTCGGCCTGGGCGCCAGCTGGGAAATCGATGTTTTCGGTCGCGTGCGGCGCACCCGTGAAGCGACCGGTGCACGGGTTCAGGCTTCGATCGAGGATTACCGCGACGTGCTGGTTTCCCTCCAGGCGGAAGTCGCCGTGACCTATATCGATATCCGGACCACCCAGTTGCGGCTGGAATTCGCCCGGGACAACGTGGACAGCCAGCGGGAGACGATGGATATCGTCATCGCCCGGGAGGACGCGGGTCTGGTGCCGCTTCTGGACGTGACCCGCGCGCGGTCGAACCTGGCCAATACCGAAGCCGCCATTCCCCAGCTGGAAACGGCGCTCGAGGTCGCGCTCAACCGGCTGGCGATCCTGATGGGGCAGGTCCCCGGTTCGCTGGATGAATTGTTGGCCCCGTTCCAGGACGCTCCCGATCCGGCCCTCGAAGTGGCCGTGTCCTTGCCCGCGGAACTCCTGCGCCGCAGGCCGGATGTCAGGCGGAGCGAGAGGGAACTTGCCGCCCAGACCGCCCTCATCGGGGTGGCCACCGCCGACCTGTATCCCAGCTTTTCCCTGGCCGGGGTCATGACGCTCCAGGCCGGCGAGTTCGGTGAACTGGGCGAGAGCGGGCATTTTGGGTGGTCCCTGGTTCCCGGGGTGAAGTGGAACCTGTTTACCGGCGGCAAGATCCGTGGCCGGATCAAAGTCGAGGAAGCCAGGACCGAACAGCTTCTGGCGCGGTACGAAAAAACGGTCCTGAACGCCCTGGCCGAAGTGGAAAACACCCTGGTGGCGCTCAAGCAGGAAGAAATCCGCCGGGGTTTGCTGCAGACCGCCGTCGAATCCTCGCAACAGTCCGTGGAACTGGTCCACACGCAGTACGTCGAAGGGCTGACGGATTTCCAGAGTTACCTGGATGCCCAGCGGGTCCTGTTCTCGCAGCAGGATTCGTTCGCCGCCTCGCGAGGGCAGGTCTTCACCAATCTCGTAAATTTGAATCGGGCTCTGGGCGGCGGCTGGTCGCTGGAAGAGGTCGACCGATGATGCACCAGGTTTTTTCCCGAAAGGATGAACGGATGGGAACACCCGTTGGAAAGACCGCCGCCGCAAGGATCCTGCTGCCGGCCGGCCTCATGATTCTGGGCCTGGTCCTGGCCGGGTGCGGTGCCGAAGAGCAGCCCGCCCGTCAGGCGCCTCCGGTGACCGTCGGCAAGCCCACGGTCGCCACGGTGAGCAAGTACGCGATCTTCACCGGGTTCAGCCGGGCGGTGGAATCGGCTGACGTGATGGCCCGGGTCGCGGGCACCCTGGAAACGGTGGCGTTCGAACCCAGCAGCCCGGTCAAGGAGGGCGATCTGCTCTTCACCATCGAAAAGACCAGGTACAAGGCCCTGCGTGACGCCGCCGAATCCGGCCGGCAATCGGCCGAGGCCGATCTTTTGCGTGCCGAGGCCGAGCTCAAGCGTGTCGAGAAGGCCAGTGAGAGCCGCGCCGTCAGCGAGATGGACGTGGACCGGGCGCGGGCCGACCGGGACATGGCCCGCGCCGCGGTCAGTTCGGCCAAGGCCAAACTGGCCGAGGCGGAACTGAATTACAGCTACACGGATGTTGTGGCGCCCATCGACGGCGTGGTGAGCCGGAATCTGGTGGACGCCGGGAACCTGGTCGGCCAGGCCGGGCCGACGAAGTTGACCCGGATCAACAAGCTGCAGCCCATCCATGTCTACTTTCATGCGCCCGAATCGATCGTCCTGCGTATCCTGGCGGAACGCTCCCGGGATCCATCCCGTGATTTCCAAAGTGAGGGCCACGGCGAGGCGAGGGTGGCCCTGGCCGACGAAACCGGGTATCCGCACCTCGGGAAGATCGACTTCATCGACAACGAAGTGGACCCCACCACCGGGACGATCGAAATGCGAATGGTCCTGGAGAACGAAGACCTCAAGGTCTTTCCCGGCCTTTTCGTGAGGGTGAGGGTGACTGGAAAGGGAATTCCCGATGCCGTCCAGGTGCCCGAGGTGGCCGTCGGCTCGGATCTGGGGGGCAAGTACGTGCTCACGGTCGGGGAAAACAATGTCGTCGAGCAGAAATACGTGACACTCGGCGCTCCCCAGGAAGAGGGCCTGGTCCACGTCAGGGAAGGTCTCCAGGGTGACGAGACCATCATCGTCAACGGCCTGATGTTTGCGCGGCCCGGACTGCCGGTGACGCCGCTGACGCCCGAACAGTTCCAGGCCATGCAGCAGCAGGCCGCCGGGAAATAGTCATTCTCAAGGGAGAATCCACGGATGTTCAGCCGCATCTTCATCGAACGGCCCAAGTTCGCCCTGGTCATCTCGATCCTGATCGTGATCGTGGGCGGACTCGCCATTCCGCAGTTGCCCATCGAGTCCATGCCCGATATCACGCCGCCGACCATCAAGGTGTCGACCACCTACCCGGGGGCCGACGCCGGCACCGTACTCGAATCGGTGGCCGCGCCCATCGAGGAACAGGTCAACGGCGTGGAGAACATGATTTACATGGACTCCAAAAGCGATTCGGAGGGGCAGTTTGCATTGACGGTCAGCTTCGACATCGGCACCGACGTGGACATGGCCCAGGTCATGACCAAGAACCGGGTGGCGGTGGCCGAGCCCCTGCTGCCGCAGGAAGTCATGCGTCAGGGCGTCAAGGTGGACAAGCAGTCCACGGCCATGGTCGAGGTTGTCAGTCTGCGTTCGCCGAACGGAACCTATGACGAACTCTTTCTCAGCAATTACATCGCCACACGAATCAAGGACCAGCTGGCCCGGGTGAACGGAGTGGGCAGCGTGGTCGTTTTCGGGGCCAAGGACTTCAGCATGCGCATCTGGCTGGATCCCCAGCTGATGAAGGCCCGCCAGGTAACCACGGATCAGGTCCTGAACGCGGTGCGTGCGCAGAACGTCTCGGTGGCTGCCGGTACCATCGGTTCACAACCCAATCCGGGTGATCTGCCTTTCCAGTACAACATCATCACCAAGGGACGCCTGGTTACCGAAGAAGAGTTCGGCGCCATTGTGGTCAAGGCCGGCGAGAGCGGGGACATCCTCTACCTGCGCGACGTGGCCAGGATTGAACTGGGGGCGCTGGCCTATTCCTGGTACGCGGAGCACAGCGGCAGTCCCGCCATCGCCATGGGCATATACCAGTTGCCCGGCTCGAACGCCCTGGGTGTGGCCCAGGGCGTGGCCGACGTCATGGATGAACTGGCCAAGGATTTTCCCGCCGATCTCGAGTATGACATTCTCTACGACGCCACCGAATACATCACTGCTTCCATCGACGAGGTGATCGAGACCCTCATCGTCGCCATCCTGCTGGTGATCTTCGTGGTGTGGGTTTTCCTGCAGGACTGGCGGACGACCCTGATTCCCGCCATCACGATTCCGGTGTCGTTGATCGGGACGTTCGCCGTGCTGCTGGCGTTGGGGATGTCCATCAACAACCTCACGCTCTTCGGGCTGATTCTGGTGATCGGCATCGTGGTAGACGACGCCATCCTGGTGACCGAGAACACCGTCCGGCTGATGACCGAGAAAGGCTGGGGCGCACGGCGCGCGGTCACCGAGGGCATGGGGGAGGTCACCGGACCGGTGATCGCCTCGACCGCCGTGCTGCTGGCCGTGTTCGTGCCCACCCTGATGATGCCCGGCCTGACCGGGCTGCTCTATCGCCAGTTCGCGATCACCATTTCGATCGCCACCGTCTTTTCCTCGATCAACGCCCTGACCCTGAGCCCCGCCCTGTGTCGCCTGCTTCTCAAGCCGGTCGACCCGAACAAGAAGAAGTGGTTTTTCTTCCGCAAGTTCGACGAATTCTTCGAGCGCAGCACCAAAGGCTACCAGGGAGCTGTCGGCGGACTTCTCCGCAAGTCGGGACTCTCGATGATGATCTTTGCCGGACTGATGGTCCTGGCCTGGATCGGGGTCACCAGTGTTCCGGGCGGCTTCCTGCCCGATGAGGACCAGGGCTACTTCTTCATCAATGCCTCGCTGCCGGACGGCTCATCCCTGGACCGCACGCACGAGGTGACGGACAAGATCAACGCGATCCTGTCCGAGACCGAAGGTGTGGCGAAGTTCCTGACTGTCGGAGGATACTCGCTTCTGGACGGGGTGCAGTCGCCCAACGCGGCCATGTACATCGTCACGCTGGACAACTGGAGTGACCGTCCCGAAAAAGAGCTGTGGCTCGGGAGCATTATCCGCAAGGTTCAGCCCCAACTGTTCGGGATCCAGGAGGCCTTTTCCTTCTGCTTCATCCCGCCGCCCATCATGGGCCTGGGCTCGGCCGGCGGTTTCTCCTTCGAATTGCAGGACCGAGGGGGCGCGGGCGTGATGCAGCTGCAGCGTGCCGCCCAGGATTTGACCACCGCCGCCAGTGCCGGCGGAAAGTTGACGCGGATGAACCAGAATCTCCGGGCCACCGTTCCCATGCTTTACCTGCAGATCGACCGGGTCAAGGCACAAGCCTACCATATCAGCATGAACGAGCTGTTCGGGAGCCTTTCGACCTTCCTGGGGACGCGTTACGTAAATGATTTCAACCTGTTCGGCCGCACCTGGAAGGTCATGGCCCAGGCCAAGGATCAGCACCGGTCCGAACCCAGCGACATCGAGCGGCTCGAGGTGCGCAATCAAAAGGGGAACATGATCCCCCTGGGCTCGTTTGCCGCCGTGCGTGACACGGTCGGTCCCCTGTTCATTGGCCGGTTCAACATGTACCCCAAGGCGCAGATCACCGGGGCGGGACTGCCGGGTGTGTCCAGTGGTGAGCAGATTGCCGAAATGGAAAGGCTGGCCAAGGAAATCCTGCCGCCAACCATGGGCTTCGAGTGGTCGGGAGTGACCTACCAGCAGCTGGCCGCCGGCAACCTGGCGCCGTTCATCTTCGGACTGGCCTTCGTTTTCGTGTACCTGTTCCTGGTGGCCCAGTACGAAAGCTGGATGATACCCCTGGCGGTCCTGCTGGGGGTTCCCGTTGCCATCATGGGCGCCATGTGGCTAACTAAAGCCTTCGGGCTCGACAACAACGTATACACCCAGGTCGGGTTGGTACTCCTGATCGGGCTGGTAGCCAAGACCGCCATCCTGATCGTGGAGTTCGCCAAGGTGAATCGCGAGAGCGGGCTGGAGATTTACGATGCCTCGCTCAAGGCCGCGGTGCTGCGTTTCCGCGCCATCCTGATGACGGCCTTCTCGTTCATCCTGGGCGTTATTCCTCTTGTTCTGGCATCGGGAGCCGGTGCGGCCAGCCGCGTCTCACTGGGTTCGGCGGTATTCGGTGGCATGATTGTGGGCACCCTCGGCATGGTTATGCTGACGCCGGTCTATTATCTGGTCATCCAGGGCATCGCCGAAAAATTCGGCGGTCCACCGGAGTTCAAGGCCTTGCCTGAAGAGGTTGGCGACGCGGGCACTTTGGAAGGCGGTCCGACCGAAGAGCCTTCCGCCTGATAATCTTTCCATCCCGGGGCCCCGGCGCAATAACCGGGGTCCTTTCGGGGGTTTTCCATGTCTCTGTTCGATATCATCGCCGTCCTGATGACTCTGGCCGCCCTGTTCGGCTACATCAACCACCGCTGGCTTAAACTGGAGCCCACCGTCGGCCTGCTGATGATCAGCCTGGCCAGTTCCCTGGGCATCATGGGGCTGCACTGGATTTTTCCCCACCTGGAAATCGTCAACCAGATCCAGCAGGTGGTCGGCGGCATCGATTTCAACGAAGCCCTGATGCACGGCATGCTCGGCTTCCTGCTGTTTGCCGGCGCCCTGCACGTGGACCTGGAGTACTTCGTGCGGCGCAAGGGGACCATCGCTTCGTTGGCCACGGTCGGGCTGCTGACCTCGACTTTCCTGGTGGGCTGGCTGAGCTGGCTGCTGTTCAACGGGCTGGGCATGGAGATCTCGTTCCTGGCCTGCCTGGTGTTCGGCTCGTTGATTTCCCCCACCGATCCCATCGCCGTCATGGGGACCTTGAAGACCCTGCAGGCGCCCAAGGACCTGGAAGCCAACATCGCCGGCGAATCCCTGTTCAACGACGGGGTCGCCGTCGTCGTGTTCACCGGTCTGGTAACACTGCTCGCGGCGCAGACCGGCCACGGCGGAGGCCACGGGGGCCACGGCGGAGAGTTCGGCGCCTCACAACTGGCGGTCTTCTTCCTGCGGGAGGCCGGCGGCGGATCGGTGCTGGGCCTGGTGTGCGGGTACGTGGCTTACCGGCTGATGCTCAGCATCGACGACTACAAGGTCGAGGTCATGCTGACCCTGGCCCTGGTCATGGGCAGTTACAGCCTGGCCTGGGCCCTGCACGTGTCCGGCCCCATCGCCGTGGTGGTGGCCGGCATCCTGATCGGCAACCGCGGCCGCGCCTTCGCCATGAGCGAGGAAGTGGCCGACTATCTGGAAAAGTTCTGGGAGCTGCTGGACGAGATCCTCAACGCTCTTTTGTTCATGCTGATCGGCGTCGAAGTGCTGGTGGTGGCGTTCAGCGGGCGCGGGTTGCTGGCCGGATTGGTCGTCATCTTCATCGTTCTGCTGGCGCGGTTCGTGAGCGTGCTGGTGCCGATCAAGATCATCGGACTGCGGTCCCAGTTTCCTCCGGGAGTCGTCCGCATCCTGACCTGGGCGGGATTGCGCGGGGGCATTTCCGTGGCCCTGGCTCTATCGCTGCCACCGAGTCCGGAGAAGAACATCATCCTGACCAGCACCTACATGGTGGTACTGTTTTCCATCATGGTCCAGGGGATGACGGTCAAAAAGGTTCTGCGGAAATTTTTGTAGCAGGGATTATTTCTCCAGCATGTCGATGTAGGCTCCGCGCACCAGGTCGGCCGGCGTGACTCCCAGTTTTTCCATCAGATCGGCGGCTTCGGTTTCGCCTTCCCGCGGGTCGTCCCCGTCCTTGAGGACCACTTCCAGTTCCATGAACGAGCCCAGACCCTCCACTTCATCAAGGTGGATGCGGGTTCGGCCGGCCAGCAGCAGCAGTCTTGTTTTTCGGACCACGCCCCGGACGGGCAGGGCGGCGGCCAGGGTGTCCCGCAGGGCACCGGCGTCAGGGGTGGGCGCCAGGGAGTAGCTGGAGGTTTTGGGACCCTCGGCATCGGGCCGGTGGTAGGAGATCAGCTCGCCGGTTCCGTCGGCGAACTCGCGGATCTTGAGGCGCCCTGTTTCCACGTTGAAGAAAGTGTCGGTCTGCAGGATGGTTTCCGGTTCGGTATCCGTCAGTTTTTCGGCTTTGGCCAGGAGGGATTCGGGATCGGCAACCCGGGCTTTGATTTCGATGTTGGCGGGCATGAAACGACCTTTTCAACGGTGTTGGAATTCGGAACAATTCACCGGGAAAAATTCCCAGGCAGGCAGTAGTATACATGCCGAACGCGGACAGTTGAACCGGAGGGATATCCTGATTTGAAAACCTTTCCCTGCTGCCTTGGCCTTTTGTTGAATATTGTGCTGATGAGCTGGACTTCAGGCCCAGCAGGCGCGGAAACCCGCACCGAAGAAGATGTCAGCCTGGGTCATTTTCCCGGCGCGGTGTGGAACGACATCACTGCGTTGCCCACCTGGGAAAACACCTGGTGGCTGCTGGGCGGGACCGCCCTGACTGTCGGCGTCTATCAGTTCGAGGATCCTGAGGGTGTTTCCGCAGCCCTGAACAAGGGGGCCTGGGACAGTCTGTCGGATTTCGGGAATATCTGGGGAGACATGCGGGTGCAGGCGCCTCTGGCCCTGGGAACCTGGGGTATCGGGAGTTGGGCCGACAGTGACGAGGTGGCGGGATTCGGCTTCGATCTTTCCCGGGGGTTGCTGCTGACCTACGCGACGACCAGCATCATCAAGGCGGCGGTCAACCGCACACGGCCCAACGGCGAGGACTACTCCTTCCCCTCGGGGCATACCGCGGCGGCTTTTACCACTGCCGGAGTTGTTACGCAGCGTTACGGGGGTTGGCTTGGGGGAGTGTCTCTGGGGCTGGGGGTTCTGACCGCCATGGGGCGGATGGAAGACGTGAAACATTACGCTTCGGACGTGGCGGCGGGGGCGACCATCGGGTGGATTATTGGGCGGACGGTGGCGCGGGGGGAGCCTGGGGATGAAACGGCGTGGCGGGTGGTTCCCTTTGGGAACGGGTTGGCGATGATGAAAAGGTTTTAGTTTAACCCGTTATGGAGGGGCGGTCCCTGGATGGGATGTCCGTCCAGATCGACTTCAAGTCCACGGCGAAAAGCGCCCCCCGGGGGGCGCTTTATGACAATATATATGGTGTCAATTGAGGAAATTCGACCATAAATATACTGTCAATCACGTAGCTGCGGGCCGAGAGAATCCTTAATATATTGAAAACAAATAAATTAACTCAAAAAAGTGCCCCCGGGGACACTTTTGAAAAAAACAATCACTTGGTAACAAATGGTTTAATAATCTGAGAGCCCACCAGGAACCTCCAATATGGCAAAGGCCCCAAAGGCGGAATGGCAGGGGCGAGATAACCGGCCAACCGAACTTCCAGTGCCACCACAATGGTGGTCTTCCGGGGCGCTCAGAAAAAAGGCGCCGCTCCTTCCGAAGCGGCGCCCATCTCATTTAAACACCTGAAATCTACTTTTTGTCCCGGGGGAAGCTGCCGTGCTGCGGCACCTGCACCGGTTCGTCCTTGATCTTCTGCAACAAGGTCTCGACGGCCTTCTCCAGCTGCGGGTCTCGCCCGGCGATCTCCTCGTGGGGCAGGTTGTCGATCTCGATGGTGGGCTCGACCCCGTAGTTCTCCACCTCCCAGTCGCCGGCCACGTTGAACAGGCCGAATTCCGGGAAGGTCACCTGGCCGCCGTCCATCAGGCCGATGCCGCGGCTGATGCCGACCAATCCGCCCCAGGTGCGGGTGCCGATAACGTCACCCAGCTCGTAGTACTTGAAGTAGTAGGGCAGGGCGTCGCCGCCGCTGCCGGCGTACCCGTTGGCGATCATGGCCATGTGGCCCAAAAACGCGGTGCCCGGCGTGCGCCAGTCCTGGCCGTAACGGGGCTTCCACAGGTTGACCAGCTTCTGCCGCAGGATGTTCATGAAGAAGTCGGGAATGAACCCGCCGCCGTTGAAGCGCTCGTCGATGATCAGCCCGTCCTTGCGCAGGTTCGGGTAGTAACCCTTGGCGAACCCCTGCTGCCCGCCGACCGCGGTGTTGGGCATGTGCAGGTAGCCGATCTTCCCGTCGGACAGTTCGTCCACCTTGCGCCGGTTGTCCTGGACCCAGGCCTCGTAGCGCAGGGCGCGGTCACCGGCGATGGGGACCACGGTGATTTCCCGGCTGTCGGCACCGTCGGGATTGGGGCCGATTTCCAGCAGCACCTGGTGGCCGACCTTGTTCTCGAACAGGCTGTAGGGGTTGGTACCGGCCGTCAGGTTCACGCCGTCCACCGACAGGATGTAATCCTCGGGACCCACTTCCTGGCCCGGCTGGTTCAGGGGCGTGGGTGTTTCGGAGTTCCAGTCGCGATCGCTGAATATGGTGCCGAAGCGGTACCGGTCGCTTTCGCGGTCCAGTTCGAAGGTGCAGCCGAGCAGGCCGGTGCCGACCTGCTTGGGGCGCGGCCGGTCACCGGGCCGCACGTAGGAGTGGGAGCTGTTCAGCTCGCCGATCAACTCGCCCAGGATGTAGCTGAAATCCGAGCCGTGGGCCACGAAGGGCACCAGCTGGCCGTAACGCTGGTACATGTGGTCCCAGTCCACGCCGTGCATGCCCTCGTCGTAGAAGAAATCACGTTCCTGCCGCCAGGCGTCGCGGAACATCTGCCGCCACTCGGCGCGCGGATCGACCTTGGCCTGCATCTCATCTGTGCGCAGGGGTTTTTCGGCGGGTTTCTGGTCCTTCGCCGCGTCGATGATGCCGAAAGTGCCGTTGCTGGCATAGAGGATCTTCTTGCCGTCGGCCGACAGCGTGAATCCGGCCACCTTGGGCAGCACCTTCTCGGCTTCACGTTCTTCCATGTCGAAGACCATGATGTCCGAACCGCCGCGTCCGCCGCCGCGTCCTCCGCCGGCGGTGAAAGGGCGGCTGTTGTAGAAGAGCTTGCCATCGGCGAAATGCAGGTTGAAGTAGTTGCCCGGGGACACGTCCAGCGCGACCATTCTGTCGGCCAGGTTCTCCAGGTCGATCTTGAGGGGCTCTTCCTCCTTCTCCTCTTCTTCCTTCTCGCCGTCTTCCTCTTCCTTCTCCTCACCCTTTTCCTCTTCCTCGGTCACCTCGGCCTCGTCGCTTTCGGGCGGGAAGGGATGCTCCACGTCCTCGCGCAGGGTCACCAGGTAGATGCCGTCCTGGTTGGTCCACAGGGGCTTGAGATCGAAGCCGCCCAGAGTCGGGTTGAAGTTGCGGGCCGAGGTAAAGAACAGGTACTTACCTTCGCTGTCGAAGCAGGGCGAGCCGTCCTCCGTGAAGTCGCTGGTCACGCGGTGGGCCTTGCCGCCCTTCACATCGTAGATGAAGACCGAGCTGAAGTTGTTTTCTTCGCTTTTGGAGTAGGCCAGCCAGTCGCCCTGGGGACTCCAGTTCCAGGCTCTGATTTCGGCGCCGGCGCCCTGGTCGACCTTCTTCATCTTGCCGCTGCCGGCGTCCACGATCCACAGGTTCATGGCCGCGTCGCTGACCGCCAGGTGTTTGCTGTCGGGCGCCCAGTCGAGCTGCATCTTGTAGGTCTTGCTGCCGGTGGTGAGCTGCTTTTCCTCGCCCTTGCCGTCGGCGGGGCGGACCCAGATCTCGTATTCACCGGTGCGGTCGCTGAGGTAGGCCACATGTTTGCCGTCGGGCGACCAGGCCGCTTCGCGCTCGCGGATGCCCGGTGTGGAGGTCAGGTTACGGATGTTTCCCTTCTCGGCCGGGACGGTGAAAATATCTCCGCGGGCGCCGAAAACGGCCCTCTTGGCGTCCGGGGAAAGGTCGCCGCCGCCGATCCGGTTCCCGACGTCCTTGATGGTCGGCCGGGTCAAAACGTTGTCGCTGAACAGGGACACGGTCACTTGGCGTGATTCTTCGGTGGCCAGGTCCAGCACGTACAGCCAACCGCCGTTTTCATAGACGATGGCGTCGGGTCCCAGGCTGGGGTGCTTCACGTCGTATTCGTCGTGGTCGGTCACCTGGCGGTGCTCGCCGCCGACCGTGTCGTAGACCCAGATCTGCAGGCGACCGCTCTGGTCGCTGTTGTAGTAGATCTTGTCGCCGTGCCACATGGGGAAGTTGTCGCTGCCGATCCACTCGGTGATCTGCTGCGTGTCGTTGGCGTCGAAATCGTAGACCCAGATATCCTGGGCCATACCGCCCTTGTATCGTTTCCAGGTGCGGTTTTCCCGGCTGTTGCGGTTGAAGGCGATCTTTTTGCCGTCGGGCGAGTAGCTGGACAATCCCGCGGTCGGCAGGATGACGCGGCGGGGCAGCCCGCCACCTGTGCCCACGGTATAGAGCTGGAGGTCGCGGCCGGTGAAGCTTTGCCGGGGCGACTGGAAGCGGACGGTCTGGCCGTCGGGCTGCCAGTCGATGACGCGGTCAAATCCCGGATGCCAGGTCAGACGGGTCGGTTCACCGCCGCCGGCGGGGATGGTGTAGACATCGTTGTTGCCGTCGTAATTTCCTGAAAATGCGATAGTTGACCCATCGGGGCTGAATTTGGGCGCGCTCTGGTACCCCACCGATCCGGTCAGGCGGCGGGCCTGTCCGCCCTGGGACGCAACGGTCCACAGGTCACCGGCATAGGTGAAGACGATGCTTTCGCCATGGATGTCGGGATTGCGCAGCAGGCGCATGTCGTTGGGGTCGGGATCGCCCATCACGGGGTCCGCGGCCAGGGCGCCGGCCGACGCGCAGAAGGTCAAAAAGATCGTCAGGATCGCCAAGGTGGAAATTCGATGTTTGAGGGACGGCAGGGTGATCATCAATGACCTCCGGCAGATGGTTGGCCCGCCGGGGACGATCCGGGACGGGCGGGTGATTCGGCCACGGTATAGATGAGGCCGGCGATGGCGGCCACGTTGCGGGCCAGATGGTCCGGATCGACTTTCTCGAAAGTGTCGGCCCGGGAGTGATGCACGTCGAAGTAATGGGTGGTGTCGACCCGGTGGCCGACGCCGACCACCCCTTCGCGGACGATGGGTCCAATGTCGGCGCCCGACCCGCCCTTGCGGACGGACCATTCGGCGGGCGCCACGCGGGCCAGTGGAGCGGCGGCCAGGGCCAGCTCGGCAACCACGATGCTGTCCGCCTCGACGGTGAATCCGCGCGGAGCGAAGCCTCCGGAATCGCTTTCGATGGCCAGGACGTGCCGGTCAAGTTCGCTCCGGTGGGCCTCGAGGTAGGCTGTGCCTCCGGGGGCCCCGTATTCTTCGGCCGTGTAGTGGACAACCCGCACAGTACG
>JBDLKA010000061.1:0-20929 GCA_039714075.1 Candidatus Krumholzibacteriota bacterium
CCACTTCAACGTGATCCCGTGGGGGCTGTTGAGGGATTTCCGGTGCACGGCGGTCTGTGTGCCCACCGGCGTCTCGACCACCGTTTCTACATCCGTCTCGTTCAGGTCGTGCCGGACGAAGCGCACCCCGGGATGCTCGACGCGCCGGAAACAGGAATTGAAATCGTACAGGCGGGCCGAGCAACCGAGGGAGCGATAGACCTCATAGGGGTTCATGCCGGTGTAGGGTTCGGGCAGCCCCTCGCCCGAGAACATCTTGTCCTCGTACCAGCACCCTATGCGCGGCTGCCAGATGATCCTGCCCTTCGATCGGCCGAACACCACCTGCCGGTGAAGCTCGGGATGATCGGGTTTCGAATCCATCAATTGCTCTCCACGACTACGCCGCCGTCCCGGTACAGCCGGGCGGCCCCTTCCAGCTCGATCGCCAGCACGGTCACTTCCTCGTCGAGCAAATCCTCCGGAACGTCCACGTAGATCACCCCGGGCACCTTGCTCCAGGACAGCTTCATCTGGATGTCCCAGTCCAGCTCGGCGTCCCGGCCCACGACCCTGACGGATTTCACGGGGTTCACGATCCCCTTCAACATCAATGGGCCCTTGGGCTTGTGGGCGAGATACAGGTAGAGCGTCTCGCGGTCGGCGGACAGCGCCGTCGGCCCGTGCCAGTGCCCGGCCGGCAGGCCCGCCCGCGTGCCGTAGACGGCCTCGGCGTGCTTGTCCGTCCAGCGTCCCAGCCCCTTTAGGATCGCCACCTGCTCGGGGCAGATCGTGCCGTCGGCCCGGGGCCCGATGTCCAGCAGCAGGTTGCCGCCCATGCTGATGCACTCCACCAGGATCCGGATGATCTGGTTGGTGGTCTTGTAGTCGTGGTCGTCGGATTGATACCCCCACGAGGTGTTCATCGTCAGGCACAGTTCCCAGAATGGCTCGTCCGGCCGGGTGATGGGCATGCCCTGCTCGGGCGTCGCGTAGTCGCCGTAGCCCCGCAGGCGGGAGTTGATGATCGCGTCCGGATTGTCCTGGAGCAGGAACTCCCTGATCCGCGGCGCCTGCCAGGCCTCGGCCGACTGTTCCCAACCGCCGTCGAACCAGAACAGGTCGGGCCGGAAACGTTCGGACAGTTCCCTGATCTGGCCGTGATTCGACCGGGTGAAGGAGGCCCAGCGCTCCGGGTCGTCCTCGTAGCGTTTTTCCTCGCGCAGGAAATTGGGGTAATCGGGGTCCGACCAGTCGATCAGGGAATAGTACAGACCCACCTTGAGTCCCTGGTCGCGCAGCGCCGCGACATAGGGAGCGATGAGGTCGCGGCCCGCCGGTGTCCGGTCCACGACATTCAGGTCGGTGTGCTCGCTGTCCCACAGCGCCACGCCGTCATGGTGCTTGGCGGTGAGCACGGCGTACCGGGCGCCGCTGCCCCGGATCAGTTCGGCCCAGCGCCGCGGATCATACTTGTCGGCCGTGAACCCGGCGAGCTGGGCCATGTAGTCGTCATAGGCGACGTGGCCGTTGTGGAAGGACCAGCTCTCGCTGACGCCGTCGACGGCGTAGATCCCCCAGTGGATGAAGATGCCCAGCTTGGCCTCCCGGAACCAGCGCATCCGTTCGCCGTCGGAATCATCCGGCTCCCGGGCGGGCAGCGGGCCGCCAACGGCATTGGCCACCGCAGCGGCAACAATGAGAAGCGCGAACGCCATCCTCTTCAATTCATCTTCCCTTCTCCGGAAGTGCCGGAAAACACCATGATCTCGTCGCAGAATATCCAGGCGTCGCCCCCCGCGCCGTGATGCCAGGCCGGGCAGTGCTTCATGTTCACGGCTTCGATCCGCACGTAGCGGGCCGGGCGGGCGGTGAAACGATTCTCGAAGCGTTCGGTGAAGGGATCGTCGCGGGTGGCCGGGTTGCTCGGCCGCAGCACCCCCGCGGGCTCCCAGTGTTCGCCGTCGAGGGATGTCGACCAGCGCACCTCGACAGGCAGCCAGACCCAGGAGCCCACCACCTGCAGGAAGTGGGCCGCCAGGCAGTCCACCTCGCGTGCCTTGCCCAGGTCGACGGTCGCGGCCATGTCGACCGCCTCCCAGCCGAGCCAGTTGTACCGGTAGTCGTTGGTTCCCCTGAGGACGTCGACCAGGGTGCCGACGCCGTTGGCCGGGTACTTGGGACTGAAGGGCACCGTGAGCTCCACGGAACGGCCCGCGGCCAGGTGGGCGGCCATCCCCTCGGCGAAGAAACGGCGCGTGTTCTCCGCGTATTCGTCGGGCGGGGAGTGGCGTTCGTGGATGCGCTCGAACCCCGCGGCGTTGCAGCCGGCCACGAACTCCTCCAGCGTTTCCGGCCAACCGGCCTTCACCCGCCACCCGCCGGCGGGCGCGGCCTCGAACATCCCGTGCTCGCCGGCGCCGAAGAGCTTGCCCTGCTCCAGGCGGGCGTAGGTGAGCGACAGCCGGGCCTCGCTGACTCGCCGTTTCACCTCGGGATACTCCACCACGGCTTCTTCCGCCGCCGCAAGAATCCCGTCCGCCTCGGAGAGGGTCTCGGGCGTCAGCCAGGTCCCGCTCTCGACGACCGGGCTGTCGTAGATGCCCAGCCGTTCGCCCGAGGCCGGCAGGCGATCGTGCATCAGGTCGAAGTACCGGCGCATGTGGCCGGCCGCCTCTCCGTAGTACCCGGCCATGAAGTCGTCGACAAGGACGGAGACGTCCCGGTCCGGATCCCAGAGAAGCTTGGCGATGACATACTGCTTGAGTTCGGAGAGGTCGCTCCTGGAGCCGCCGCTGCCCTGCTGGAACATGAGCTGCGCTCCGTAATCGCGGAAAAGCCGGATGTTCGGCTGCAGCACGTGGAAGTTCGGGAACGGGGACACGTAGTTGCTGAACTGCACCACGTAGTCCCAGATCATCAGGTTGTCCGTCAGGTCCGACCACTTTTGGATGTCGCTCAGGAAGTCGGCGTTGCGCTCGCCCGAGGCGATGGGCTCGGCCCGGTCGCACTCGATGCTGCACAGGCAGATGTTCACGTTCGGGGCGACCTCGATGTCCCGCGGCGCCCGGCGGGTGTACGAATAGGCCAGGGTCGAGATGATTTTGTCGGGGAATTCCGCCGCCACCCGATTCACGAACGCGATCAGCGGCCCCGCCTGGCTTCCGTGCCGCTCGACGAGAGCCCCGCAACCGCTGCATTCGCAGGCTCCGTGACGGTCGTTCTGGGAAACGGACCAGTAGCGCGCCTCCGGCCGCTCGGCCATGCGCTCGCGCAGACCCGCCACCACCAGTTCGAAGACATCCTCGTTCGTCAGGCAGAGTTGCTGGTTCTCCAGCCGCCGCCCCTTGATCTCCGAGAAATACTCCGGATGGTCCGCGAAGTACACGGCGGGCGGCACCAGTTGCTCGAACGTGTGGACGAACATGCCCCAGGATCCGTCCCGGTGGGCGCGGGAGTGCAGTCCGTGCCAATCGCACCAGGCCTGGTCCTCGGCGCAGGGCATGTGGAGCCAGCGAACGGGAAAGGCCGGGCTCCGCGTCTCCTCGAGCCGGGGCAGGTCGAAGACACGCCGCTCGGGGATGAGAGTCGACTCGGGCGTGTAGCGGCGGATGCCCAGGTGTTCCTCCAGGAAGGCATAGACGCCGTAGAGCGTGCCCCGTCCCGGGCCGCCGATGATCAGGCGCCCGTCGCCCCCGCCGTGCCAGACGAAGGCGTCGGGACCGAGATCCGGCGCCACGGCGGCCGCCTCTTCACCCCAGCCGACCAGGATCCCGGGACCCGAGTCCAGCCCGGCTTCCGGAATGACCGGCAGCTTGGCGCCGGTGGCCGCCGCCAGGTAATGCTGCAGTTCCGCGGCGGCGTGCCGGGTGAGCGAGTCGTCGACCGCCAGCACGATGCGGCCATCGCTCGACCCCTCGGCGATCCAGTGCCGGCCGGGCCCTTCGCCACATCCCGTCGTGACCAGCACCCCCAGAAGGATAAGCGGGTACATCCTGAAAATTCTCCGTAGGACGTCAATCATTTCCGGTCTCCCCGATGTTGAAGTCAGGATCCTTCGACCTGTCCGAGACGGAACACCCACGCATGATCACAGGGCGGATTCGCCTGGACCGCCGCGGGTACGCTGATCAAACAGTTGTCGTTCACCACTTCCCAGGCCAGGGGTTCGGCCACGCCCAGAAGGGTCACCTCATCGCCGGGCGCCGGGCGCAGTCCGTGGATCATCAGATGCGCCGGCACCCGCTCCCCTTCCTCCGCGAGGTAGATGGCATAGACGGCGCCGTCGTCCCGGCGCCGCGTGAAGCACGTGTTCTGCTGCTTGAACGGCTCGCAGGGGCGGGTGCCGTAGATGGCCTCCCCGTTGACCGCCAGCCAGGCGCCCAGCTCCTTCATGCGGACGACGGCGTCGGGGTGGAACCGGCCGTCGCCGTCGGCCCCGGCGTTGAGCAGCAGGTTGCCGCCCTTGGCAACGACGTCGACGAGCAGATGCACGAGCTGCCGTGTGGGCTTGTACTTGCCCTTGGCGTTGTAGGACCAGGCGCCCGCCATGGGCATGCAGGTCTCCCAGGGCTCGGTCAACGGCTCGGGGGGGACCTTCGCCTCGGGCGTGCGGTAGTTCTCGTAGGGACCTCCCACCCAGCGGTCCACCATGAGGATCCCGGGCTGGTGACCGCGGGCCATCTCCGCGATGCGCTCCATACCGATGTCCTGGTCGCGGTTGTCGGGACTCACCCACGCCCCGTCGAACCAGAGGATGTCCAGGGGGCCGTAACCCGTGCACAGCTCCTCGATCTGGTTGAAGGTGAATTCCGTGAATTTCCCCCAGATTTCGGGATGCGCCTTGGGGCGGTAGTTGACGTTGCGCGAGCCGTGCTGCCAGTGGGGCGACCAGTACCAGGGCGTGTGCCAGTCGGGCTTGGAGAAGTAGGCGCCGATCATGAAATCCCGGTCGCGAAAGGCGTCGAAGAGGTGCCGCGTGACGTCCGCCTGCGGGTGATCGTGGAAGGGACAGCCCGGATCGGTGATCTTGTAATCGGTCTGCTTCGTGTCGAACATGCAGAAACCGTCGTGATGCTTGGTCGTGAAGACGAAGTAGCGCATGCCCGCCGAGGCGGCCAAGTCGGCCCACGCCACGGGATCGAATCCCCGCGGATCGAAGGTGTCCTTCAGGCCGACGTAGGTGTCGTGGTAGGCCTGGTAGGACGGTTGGGGCGGGGAGAGCCAGTCGACATCCTCGGAACAGAGGCCCCAGGACTCGCACCAGCCCTTCTGGCTGTAGGTGCCCCAGTGGACCATGAAGCCGAGCTTCCTGTCCTGCCACTCCTCCAGGGTGGCCTTCACCTCGGAGTCGGTGACCTCTACGTATTCCATGTCCTCGTACTGGGCCGAGGCCGGCCCGGACAGACAGACCGCCGCCAGCCACAGTACGACCGCCGAAATCACCATTCTTCTCGGCATGAAGACTCCTTTGTCTCGTCCGGCGCCGGAAAGCCGTCGCCGGGCTACCTGTCGATCTCGATCTCGTCTGCGAACACCCAAGCCTTGCCTCCGGCACCCGGATGCCACTCCGGGCATTTGCTGACGTTCCGGGCGTGGACGCGGACAATCCTCGCCGGGCGGTTCGGGAACGTGAACCGGAGTTCTTCGATCCGGCACTCGGAATCGGGCTCGGGAGACCCAATATCCTTCCTGCCCACCGTCTCGAAAGCGACGCCGTCCGTGGACAGGGACACCTCGACCTCGGTCGGCAGGAAGATCCAGGAAAGCTGACTGCCCAGGAATCCGCAGGTGACCTCCTGGACGGAAATCACTTCGCCGAGGTCGATCACGGCCTCCAGATCGTCCTGCTCGAAGCCCTGCCAGGACCCGTCCTGGAAGTCGGCTGTGGCGCGGATCCCGTCCACGAGCGCTCCCTGGCCACCGCCGGTGTACTTCGGGCTGGGCGGGGTCGCCAGGGCGATCTCCTTTCCGACGGCCAGGTGCGCGACTTCCCGCCGACGGTCCGACCTGAGGCGGTCCGGCGCGCGCACATCCCGGCCCTTTACCCCGGTGAGGCCGTCGCCGAGCTCCTCGCGCGCCTGGTCGGCGAGGTCCGAAAGTCGTTCGACGATGTCCGGGTGCCGCCCGGCCAGATCGGTCGTCTCGCCCGGATCATTCTCGAGATCGTAAAGCTCCAGGCCGGAATCCCGGGTCGCCGTCGGACCCGGCAGGCCGTCCCGCCCCGGTTCGACGCCCCGGTAGGAACGGGACCGGTGGGGAAAAAGGAGCTTGAAGCGTCCCTCCCTCACGGCCAGGAGCTTGCCCTCGAAATAATAGAGATACCGGTTGCGGGGAGAGGCCTCCTCGGTCCCCTCGAGAAGAGGCAGCAGGTCCGTCCCGTCGATGGGGTGGGCGGGCAGGGGCCCACCGACCGCAGCCACGATGGTGGGCAGGATGTCGATCGTGGCGGCGATCCCGCCGGCGACCGAACCTGCCGGGATGTTTGCGGGCCAGCGCATGATGCAGGGCACGCGCGCGCCGCCTTCCCACATGGTGCCCTTGCCCTCGCGCAGGGGGCCGGCCGAACCCGCGTGGTTTCCGAAGTTCAGCCACGGGCCGTTGTCGCTGATGAAGATCACCAGCGTGTTCTCGGTCAGCCCGTACCGTTCGAGCGTGTCCAGGATCCGGCCGACGGACCAGTCGATCTCCATGATTACGTCGCCGTAGGGTCCCTGTTCGCTCTTCCCCCGGAACCTGTCCGATGCGCCCAGCGGCACGTGGGGCATCGAGTGGGGCAGGTAGAGAAAGAAAGGTCGGTCCTTGTTCTTCTCGATGAACGCGACAGCCCGTTCGGTGTAGAGGGTGGTCAATCGGTCCTGGTCCTCGAGGGTCCTGATTTCGTCAACCTTCCGTTCCCCGTCGATCAGGGGGAGCTCGGGGTAGAGACTCTTGGCCGATGACGACCCTCGCTCGCCATCGTAGCCCACAGGCCACATGTCGTTCGAATAGGGAAGGCCGACGAACTCGTCGAACCCGTGCCGCAGTGGTGAGAACTGCGGCTGATGGCCCAGATGCCACTTGCCGAAGATGCCGGTGGCGTAGCCCCGCTCCTTCAACAACTCGGCGATGGTCTCCTCGTCCGGGTTCAGTCCGACGCTGGACCATGGCCCCAGCGCCCCCTTGATGCCGACCCGTTCCGCGTAGCATCCCGTCAGCAGGGAGGCCCGCGACGCGCTGCACACGGCCTGGGAGACGTAGAAGGACGTGAACATCATCCCCTCGGACGCCATCCGGTCGAGACGCGGTGTTTCGAAGCCGCGGGCCCCGTAGACGCCGACGTCGGCGTAGCCCTGGTCGTCGGTGAGGATGATCACGATGTTGGGCGTGGCCGGAGGATCGGCCGGCCGGTCGGCCGGGCCGCAACCCGACCAGAAACCCGCCCCTGCCGCGAGGCAGAGCATTGCCTTGGTGATCGTGGCCGGGAACACCCCGGGGAAACTATTCGACGGTGATTTCATCTGCGAAGATCCATGCCTTTCCTCCCGCGCCGGGATGCCAGTCGGGACAGGTCCGGATGTTTTCGGCCCGCACTCTCAGGTACCGGGCCGTGACGGCGGCCCCGGATCTTTCGACCTGGAACTCCTTCCGGATGCGGCCTTCCCTTCTTGGTGATTCCTCGTTCCACTGCGTTTCCAGATCGCGGAAGGTCTCGCCATCGTCGGAAACGGCGAAGGAGACCGATTTCGGCAGAAAGATCCAGTCCCCGCTGTTCTGCAGGAATCCCGCGGAGACCCTTTCCACCGGGACCGTGCGCCCCAGGTCGACCACGGCCTCCAGGTCGACCGACTCGAATCCCTGCCATGCGGTGTAGTCGGCGAGGATGTTGTCCACCGATCCGAGCCGGCCGTCGGTCAGGCCGCCGGGCCCGCCGGCGGGATACTTCGGGGAGTAGGGGTGGCGAAGGGCGACGGCGCACCCGAGCGCGGCGTGCTCGCGCCGGTCGGCGGGCCGAGGCATGTACTTCGACTCATCGGAATCCCCGTACTGCGCCCGCAGCCGAGCTAGTTCCGCCCCGAGCTCGGCGACGACGCCGGCGTAGGCCGGATCGTCGTAGACGTTGTTCATCTCCTGTGGGTCGCGGACGAGGTCGTAGAGTTCCCACGCATCTATGTCGTGGTAGAAATGGATGAGCAGGTGGCGGTCGGTCCTGACCCCGTAATGCCGCTTCACGCCGTGGTTGGCCGGGTATTCGTAGTAGTGGTAGTAGACGGAGCGGCGCCAGTCCGCCGGCGCATCGCCGGCCAGGATTCCACGCAGGGAACGGCCCTGCATGTCTTCCGGCACGGACAATCCGGCGTAGTCGAGGATCGTCGGCGCGAGATCCAGGTTCATCACCATGTGTTCGTCGTCGGCGCGCGCGTGGATCTCGCCCGGCAGCCGGACCAGGAGCGGGATCCCGTGCGCCTCGCGGTACATGAACCGCTTGTCGAACCACCCGTGTTCGCCGAGGAAGAAACCCTGGTCCGACGTGTAGACAACCAGGGTATTCTCCGCCAGGCCTGTGCGGTCGAGATAGTCAAGAACGCGGCCGATGTTCTCGTCCACCGAAGCGACGCAGCGCAGGTAGTCCTTGATGTATCGCTGGTACTTCCACTCGTCGAGCGCGCGTCCGGTGGGCGGGTTCTTCCGGAACCGCTCGTTTATCGGGTCGTAGGCCGCGTTCCAGGCCGCCTTCTGTACTTCGGTGAGCCGGTCGAAATCGCCCTGCCACATCTGGCGATCCAGCCGCTGACTCGCGCTTTCCCTTTCGTCCGGCGCCGGCGGCGTGAGCTTCAGGTCGTACGCGTCGAACATGTGTTCCGCGATCGACATCTCGTGACTGCGGGCGGCCTCGCTGCGGGTGTCGTAGTCGTCGAAATAAGAATCCGGGATGGGGATGTCGCCGTCCTCGTAGAGGTGGAGCTGGTCGGGTCCGGGCATCCAGTTGCGATGGGGAGCCTTGTGGTGCAGCAGCAGGCAGAAAGGCGCCTGTCCGTCACGCTCTTCGAGCCACCGCAGTCCGTCGTCGGTGATGAGATCCGTTACGTAGCCCTGCTCGCGCATCGTTTCGCCCATGCGGATGAAGTCGGGATTGTAGTAATGACCCTGGCCGGGAAGGATGTTCCAGTAGTCGAACCCCGTCGGTTCGCTTCGCAGGTGCCACTTGCCGATGAGAGCCGTCTCGTACCCCGCTTCGCTGAGGATCCCGGGGAAGGTCGCCTGGCTACCGTCAAAGATGTCGTGGTTGGTGACCACGCCGTTCCGGTGGCCGTATTTCCCGGTCAGCAGCGTGGCCCGGCTCGGCGAACAGACGGCGTTGGTGCAAAACCCTTGGACGAACCTGACACCTTCGCTTGCGAGGCGATCGAGGTTGGGAGTACGATTGATCCGGCTCCCGTAACAGCCCATGGCCTGGACGGTATGGTCATCGGTCATGATGACGAGGATGTTGGGCCGCTTCTCGACGGGGGCCTGACTGGGCCCGCAACCGGTAGCCGCAAGCAACAGGGCCCCGGCTCCGACCATCCCCAGGAAGGCGCGGCGACGAATGCTCCACTTTGTTGATCGGCTCATGACAACTCTCCTTTCCGAACAGAGTAGTGGTTCGGAAAGCCTGTGATCAATCGAATTGTGTCTGCGGGTCCTTCCCCGCGAGGTTGCGATACGGGGTTCGCGAGGATCAGGTTAACCCCCGACAGGAAAGGTGCCCCTGATGAATTCATGGAAATCGGCGGTTCTGCTTCTCGTTCCCCTTCTCGCGTTGACCGTCATGTCCTGCTCAGAGGCCCCCATCGCTCTCCGTGCCGGGGGGCTCGTCTGCCACCTTGACGCGAGGGGCCACCTGACCTCCCTGGAGAACGGAAGCGCGGGGGTCGAATACCTGGCCCAGGGGCAGCCGGCTCCGTTGCTTTCGGTGAAGACGGCCGGCCGTTGGATCACCCCCACCCGGCTCGAGCCCGGCGCGGACGACTCGTTCTCGCTGCATTTCGACGACGCCGGCGTCAGCGTCGAATTCCAGGCGCTCGCCCGCGAAACCCACCTCGCTCTGGAAGTGCTGGCGGTCGAACCCGACACCCTCGTGGACGCGCTGCGCTGGGGGCCGTTCCCCGTGGCCATCGGGGACACGGTGGGCGAGATCGTGGGCGTGGTCCGCAATCCGGAATTCGCGATCGGGATCCAGGCGCTCAACGCCAAGACCATCGGCGGGGTGATGGAGAACGAAGAGGGCTCGATCCTCAGCCGGGGCACCACGGCGGTCAAAACGGATTTCGGTTCCACGCTGAACGCCTTTTCGCTGGACCGCTCCCACCCGCGCAGCCTCACCGTCTGGAACGAAGGGCGCGAGCGCTTTTTCCGCATGCCGGTGCCGCCCATTCCGGGCGAGACCGTGGTCGGGTCGAGGATCGCCCTTTTCGGCTGCGTCCCGGGTTCCGTGCTGGACGTGCTCGGGACCATAGAGACGACCGAGGGCCTGCCCCACCCCGAGATCGACGGCGTCTGGGCGAAGATATCTCCGGAGACGGGCCGCAGCTATCTCATCGCCCCCTTTTCCGAGGCCACCGTCGACACCTTTCTCGACGCCGTGGAGCGGGCCGGGCTGATGACGCTCTACCACGGCGATCCCTTCGAATCCTGGGGACACTTCCGGCTGCGATCCGATCACTTCCCGAACGGAAGGGACGGCATGCGCCGCTGCGTCGAGAAGGCGACCGCGCGGGACATCCGGATCGGCGCCCACACGCTGACCGCCTTCATCACCCCCGACGACCCGTTCGTCACTCCGCGTCCGGATCCGCGCCTCGCCGAGACCGGCCGCAGCTACCTGACCGCCGATATCGACGCGGACCAGACGGCCATCGCGATCGAGGACACGTTCCACTTCGCCAACGAACGCGACAACACGCTGCATTGCGTGCGGATCGGGGAGGAACTTGTCCGGTACGGATCCGTCTCGCGCGAGCGGCCCTTCCGGCTCCTGGACTGTGTTCGCGGAGCGTTCGGGACGACGGCGGCTTCCCATGGCCGGGGCAAACCCGTGGGCAAGCTTCTCGATCATCCCTACGAGGTGTTCTTTCCCAACTTCGAGATGCAGGACGAGCTTGTCCGGAACCTGGCGGACTTTTTCAACGAAACGGGCATCTCGCAGATGGATTTCGACGGCCACGAGGGCTGCTTCGCCACCGGTCAGGGCGACTTCGCCAAGGAGCAATTTGCCGAGCGTTTCCACCAGCTTGCCGATCATACGGTCGTCAACGGTTCCAGCCGGTCGAGCCACTACTACTGGCACGTCTGCCACTATCTCAACTGGGGCGAGCCCTGGTACGAAGGCTTCCGGGAGTCGATGCAACAGTACCGGATCGACAACCAGGCGCTGCTCGAGCGCAACTACCTGCCCAACATGCTCGGCTGGTACCTCCTGAAGCCCCACACGACGCTGGCGGACATCGAGTGGATGTTGGCGCGCGCGGCGGGATACGACGCCGGATTCGCCCTGGCCACGAGCATCGCGGCCATCCGGGGCAATCCCGACCTGGGAAACATCCTGGACGCCATTCGGGAGTGGGAAGACGCCCGTCGCAGCGGCGCGTTTACCCCGGACCAGAGAGAGGGATTCAGGGATCCGTCGCGGGAGTTCCATCTGCAGGCACTGCCCGAGGCCTGGCGATTCCATCCGATCGAGGGGGCGGGGCCGTTCGACCACGAAGGCGGCCCGCGTGCGTCCGGGATGCCCGCGGCATCGACCTGGCGGTGGCGCCAGGAAGCGCCGGCCGGTCCGCTGAGGTTCGTGCTGCGCACGCAAGGCACCGCGGGAGCTGTCGGGAATCCGGTCCTGACGATCGACCACGCACACCGCCTGGAGCTTCCCGTCCGGCTCGAAGCCGGACAGTCCCTGGCCTGCGACGGAGAGCCCGAGGTGCGCGTCTACGACGCCAAGGGACGCTATATCGAGACCGTCCCTTTGGCGGCGGAGTTGCCCCGGCTCGCCCCGGGAACACACGAGGCAACCTTCGACTGTACTTTCGAGGGGGATCCTTCCCCCCGGGCTTCACTTTCCTTCAGCGCCGTCGGCCGGCCGGAACGCGTCCCGCGTCCGGCCGGCACATGAGCGGACAACCGGTACACGGGAGGTTGGGATCATGCGCCGGATCATTATTGCCTGGACCGCATCACTGCTTTTGGGAATGTACGCCACGGCGGGGGCGGAGGAATCCATGGAGTACGTACCGGAGACCGATCCCCTGGTCCTGGAGAAGCTGGAACAGTGGCAGGACCTGAAGTTCGGGCTCCTCATGCACTGGGCCGCGTCCAGCCAATGGGGTATCGTGGAGTCCTGGTCGCTCTCTCCCGAGGATTATGGTTGGTGTGAACGCCGCGCGGGAGACAATCCGGGGGACTACTTCGCCTACAAGCACGAATACGAGGGACTCAAGAACACCTTCAACCCGGTTGAATTCGATCCTTCCCTCTGGGCGGAAGCCGCCGCGCATGCCGGCATGCGGTATGTCGTGTTCACCACCAAGCATCATGACGGTTTCTGCATGTTCGACACCCGGGAGACGGACTACAAGGTCACCGACGAGGGTTGCCCGTTCCACAGCCATCCACAAGCCGATATCACCCGAGCCATCTTCGACGCCTTCCGGGAAAAGGGGATGTGGACAGGCGCCTATTTCTCGAAACCCGACTGGCACAACGAGAACTACTGGCATCCCTATTTCCCGCCCAGGGACCGCAATGTGAACTACGACCCCGAGGAGTATCCGGAGCGGTGGGACAAGTTCGTCCGGTTCACCCACAACCAGATCATGGAACTGGCGAGCGATTACGGCCGGCTGGACATTCTCTGGCTCGACGGCGGCTGGGTCGAAAAAGCGGACCCCGAGAGGATTCGGAAGTGGTACGAGAAGAAGATCAAGAAGACTCCTTTGGGGTTCCTCAAGCATCACTTCATCAACCAGGACATCCGCATGGACGAGCTGGTGGCCAAGGTCCGCGTGAAACAGCCGGGCCTGATCGTGGTCGACCGGGCCGTCCACGGAAAGAACCAGAACTACCTGACGCCGGAAAACCGGGTTCCCGAGAAGGCGCTGTCCTATCCCTGGGAATCCTGCATCGTCGCCGGAGGAGGCTGGTCATGGGTACCCGATGCCCGATACAGGAGTGTTCGCGAGACGGTGCATATGCTTGTGGACATCGTCGCCAAGGGCGGAAACCTCCTGTTGAATATCGGTCCGGCCCCGGACGGTACCTGGGATGAAGGAGCCTATGAGCTGCTCCAGGGTGTGGGAGACTGGATGGCGATCAACAATGAGGCCATCTACGACACGAGAGCCATGGCCCCCTACAAGACGGGGAGGAACTGCTTCACGCGGAAGACCGACGACGGCGCCGTCTTCGCCATCCACCTTGCCGGTGAAGGAGAGACCGGGCCGCCGGCCAGCATCGAAATCGACGGTATCGTGGTTGCGGACAACGCCCGGGTAACCATGTTGGGCGTGGAGGGCCCACTGGAGTGGAAGTTCGGGGAGCGGGGTTTGACGGTGACGATCCCATCCCACATCCGGACGGCCCCGCCCTGTGCCCATGCCTGGGTTCTGCGGATTTCACCTTCAAAGTAAGGCCGTTCATGGGAGTCCCGATAGCCGTCCGTTCCGGAACCGGCTCCCTCAGAACCGGGCGTAGTTCTTCAACTCGTGGAACGGGTCATAACGATCCGTGTCTTCGCCATACTTCTCCTTGACCACATCCTCGTGGAGGATGAAGGTCGCGTGCTCACCCGCGATTCGCGAAAAGACGATTCGCAGTGAATCCCCATCCACTTCCAGGCCGAGTTCACAGAGGTTGCCGTCTTCCTTGGTCCGGAGGGATTCCTGGCACAGGGGGCAGGAGAAATCCCATTTGGTCCCGTCTTCGCAGGTCACGTTCGGGGGCAGGAAGATTTCGTACTTGCCGGGCTGGGGATGCATTCCGATCAGGACGTTCGAATCACCGTGGGTCGCGTTTAGAATGATCGCGCAACCGGGATTGAGCATGGCTTGGCACTTTGGACAGCTATATTCCCAACTCATGTTGACCTCCCTTGATCTCCGGATTCCGCCCGCGTGAGGGGGCGAGTCGTCAAAATCCGCAGACTCAACTCAAGTGACAAAATAATAACAAATTTTCAATTAGGCTATCCTATCGATTGGACATCACCTCCAACAGGTTGTCGGGTTTGAGCTTATGTTTGTCTAGACCGACTTCGGCCGGCTCCAGTCCCTGGGCCAGGGCCAGCAGCTGGAAGAAGTAGACCGGCGGAATCGTGAACCCCAGGTCGTACTTGCGGGCGATCCGGATCTGCCCCGTGTCGAACGAATCGAAGCAGGACGGGCAGATCACCCCCATGGCGTCCACCCCGGCGGCGTGCACCGACTCCAGGATGGTTTTCGTCATCTGCTCGGGAAGGTCGCAGTCCCGGCAGGATTTTCCGCAGCAGATGATCCGCTCTTCGTGGTCCACCGGTGTGGCCCCGACTGCGCGCAGCATGTCCTCGAAGATGGTCGGGTGATCCGGGTCGTCCACCCGCATGATGTCGCGCGGCTTGAGCAGATGGCAGCCGTAGTGGACGGCGATCCGGATCCCTTCCAGGGGCCGCGTGACCGAGGCCCGCACGCCTTCCAGACCTACATCGTCACGCAGAACCGTGAGCAGGTGGCGGGTGTTCACGGTGCCCTGGTATTCCAGATCGATGTGCGCCAGGCGCGCGTTGACCCGGTCCAGCAGTTCCCCTTCCTCGTTCAGAAGATGCGCCGCCTCGGCCAGGGTCTCGGTGCAGCCGCTGCAGATGGTCACGAAATCGAGTCCCGCCTGCTCGGCGATCACCAGGTTGCGCGCGGCCAGGGTCAGCCATTCCTCCTTGTGCAACGATTTGAAAAAAACCGGATCGGGGCAGCAACCCAGACCATCCAGATCCACGAGCTCGACACCCAGCTTGCCGACGGTCTTGCGGACCGCCGCCTCCATCTGGGGGTAACGTACCTGGATCATGCAGCCGGGGAAGAAGGCGAATTTCATGTGATACCTCCTTCATCGGCCAGCAGGGTCTGGAGATCCGCCAGGTCCAGCTCCGGCAGCGGCGGCAGGCCCAGTTCCTTCCGCCGGCGATGCGTGGCCGACGTGACCATGGCGCTGCGGCCGGTGTTCAGCAACCCTTCGACCAGCCGGTCAACGCCCTCGGGAACGATGCCCCGTTCGCGCATCAGGTTCTTCAGCGCGATGATCACCTCGATGGGCTTGACGTTCTGGGGACAGCGGTCGAAGCAAGTGAAGCAGTTCGAACACTGCCATACCGGCGACGTGCCGCCGACGACCTCGTCTTCCAGCCCGTACAGAACGGCCAGCATGATCTGCCGCGGGTTGAAATCCTCGCTGAACCGGGCCGAAGGGCAATCCCCGACGCAGGCGCCGCACTGGTAGCAGTAGTTGACGCCGTCGCCTTCCAGGACCAGGCCCAGCTCTTCGCGGAAACCGTGATTGATCTTGAGCGGTTCGTCGCCCACGGCCTACCCCTTCGCTCCGTCCACCGCTTCCAGCGGACGCACGCTGTTGGACCGGCACTCCGGACACGAACGCTCGGTCAGGACCCCCTTGGGATCATAGTCCTCGACGTAGTCGTGCCCGCAGCGCATGCATTTAAACTTCCAGGGCTTTTCCACTGATGTCCTTTCCTGTCTTGGCCGCCTTTCTCGCCAGCCTTTCCAGCTTCTTCTGATGTTCGGCCTCGAGCACCTCCATGGTGTGCCGGACCTCCTCGGCCGTGACGGTCCGGCGCAGCTCCTCCATCTGGTGCATGGTCTTCTGGAACTTGGGACCCTCGGCCGCACTGATCCATTCGAGCTGCAGCCGCTCGGGCCGGATGTCGCGCTTTTCGAGGTATTTCCAGAGCCGGTACACGCGCTTGACCGTCTGCCGGTTCGCATCGATGTAGTGGCAGTCGCTGAAGTGGCAGCCGGACACCAGCACCACCGGAGCCCCCTTGCGGAAGGCGCGCAGGACGAAGGCTTCGTCCACCCGCGCCGAACACATGGTGCGGATCAGGCGGTTGCTTGCCGGGTACTGCATCCGGCTGATGCCAGCCGTATCGCCGCCAGCGTAGCTGCACCAGTTGCAGGCGAAGACGATGACCTTTTCCCTGCTCTTGTCCGCCAGCAACGTGTCCACCTGGCTCATGATCTGCCCGTCGGTGAAATGGCGCATGCTGATGGCCTGGAAAGCGCAGGTGGCGGCGCAGTTGCCGCAGCCGGCGCAGGCCGCCTCGACGACCTGGGCCTTGGTTTTCGTCGCCTTGTCCGCCGTGATCGCCCCGTAGGGACAGACCGCCGTGCACAGGCCGCAGGCGTTGCACAGGTCCTCGTCCACCACCGCGGTGATCGATTCCACCGTGACCTTGCCCGCGTTGAGCAGGGCTCCCGCACGGGCCGCCGCCGCCCCCGCCTGGGTGACCGAGTCCTTGACGTCCTTGGGCGCCTCGGCGCAGCCGGCGATATAAACGCCCTTGGTGGGTGCGTCCACGGGTTTCAGCTTGGGGTGGGCCTCCATCAGGAAACCGTCGGCGGTGGAGGAAAGCGTCAGCAGCCGGCGAACCGTCTTGTCCGCCGACTGGGGCCGCGCGCCCACCGAAAGCACGATCATGTCGAACTCGTGCTCCTCCAGTTCCTGGGAGGTCGTGTTCTCGACCGTCATGCGGAGGGCTCCCGTTTCCGGATCCTCCTCGACCTCGCCCGGGATGCCGCGGATGTACCGCACGCCGGCCTCGCGGCTTTTGTCGTACAGCTCCTCGAAGCCCTTGCCGAAGGCGCGCATGTCTATGTAGAACACCGTGCACTCGCTCTCCGGGTAGTGGTCGCGGATCAGCAGGGTGTCCTTCACCGTGTTCATGCAGCAGAAGTTGCTGCAGTAGCCGGCGCCGTCCCGCAGCGAGCGCGAGCCCACGCACTGGATGAACCCGATGCGCTTGGGTGTCGTTTGGTCTCCGGGCCGCACCAGATGCCCCTCGGTGGGACCGCCGGCACAGATCAGCCGCTCGAACTCCATGCTGGTGACAACGTTTTCGAAGCGGGTGTAGCCGTACTCGTCCATCGCCGTGGGGTCGTAGGGCTCGATGCCCGTGGCCACGACGATGGTGCCCACGTCCAGCACCACGGTTTCGTCCTGCATGTCGTAGTCGATCGCCTGCTTCTCGCACACGTCGGCGCACTTGCCGCAGGCGATGGGATTGGTGCCGAGGCACGTCTCCATGTCGATGAGGTAGGCCGAAGGCACGGCCTGCGGGAACGGAAGATAAACCGCCCGCCGCGTGGACAGTCCCATCTGGAACTCGTCCGGATGCGCCACCGGGCAGACCTTCTCGCATTCGCCGCAGCTGTTGCAGAGCGCCTCGTCGACGTAGCGGGCCTTCTTGCGAACCGTGACCTTGAAGTTCCCCACGTAGCCGGAGACGTTCTCGACTTCGCTGAAGGTCATCAATTTAATCAGGGGATGCCGACCGGCATCCATCATCTTGGGACCGAGTATTCATATGGAGCAGTCCATGGTCGGGAACGTCTTGTCCAATTGGGCCATGATGCCCCCGATACTCGGTTCCTTCTCCACCAGGTAGACCGGGTGTCCCTGGTCCGCCAGGTCCATCGCCGCCTGGATGCCGGCGACGCCGCCGCCGATCACCAGGGCCGCCTTTGTCACCGGAAAAGTCATCTCGTCCTGGGGCGTCAGCTTGGTGGCACGGGCCACGGCGCTGGCGACCAGGTCCTTGGCCTTCTCGGTCGCGGCAGCGGGGTCGTCCCCGTGCACCCACGAGCAGTGCTCGCGGAGATTGGCCATCTCCATGAGGTACGGGTTCATGCCGACGTCCCAGACGCAGCCGCGGAACGTCGGTTCGTGCATGCGGGGCGTGCAGGAGGCGATGACCACCCGCTCGAGCTTGTCCTCGGTGATGGCCTTCTTTATTTCCTCCTGACCCGGCTCCGCGCACGTGTACTTGTTCCGCACGACGGTCACGACGCCGGGCAGCGTACGCGCATACTCTTCGACGGCCGCCGTGTCGACGGTGCCGGCGATGTTGCTGCCGCAGTCGCAGACGAACACACCGATACGGGGAAGGGCTTCCTTGATCATGGTTCACCTCCTCTCGTTCTTTCGGCCTGAAGGTCAGGCTCCTCCGTTGGTCAGAGCGCCCGCCACGACGGCCGCCAGGTCCCGGATCTCCAGATCGGGAACCGACGGGTCGTCGCCGGACTGGGCGCACTTCAGGTGGATCATGCACTTGGGGCAGGCGGTCACCAGGGTGTCGCTCCCGGTGTCCGCCGCCGCCTGGAGCAGATCCGTCTGGATGCGCTTGGATGCCTGGTTGCACGCCAGCCAGTTGCCGGCGCAGCAGACGGCGCCGCCCCGGTTGCGGGGCAGCTCCCTGAGTTCGAGACCGGGCACGGCCTGCAGGGCGGCCCGGGGTTCGTCGTATTTTTCCTGGTGCCGCCCCAGCCGGCACGGGTCCTCGAAGGTTACCGTCGTTTCCGTTTCGGCCAGGCCCAGTTCGCCGGTATGTTCGGCCACCAGTTCGGCCACATGAACCACCCGGCAGCCGGGCTGTCCGAAACGCCGTTGGTATTCGTTGATAAGGGTCAGTTGGCATTCCGGGCAGACAGTCACGACCAGCTGGGGTTCGGCCCGTTCGAACATCTTCACGTTCCGGGCAGCCAGCTGTTCGAAGGTATCCTCGTCGCCGGACCAGAGCTGGTCGTGGCCGCAGCACCGTTCGTCCCCACGAACGGCCGGTGTCATACCCAGGGCGTTGAGGATGCGAACGGCCCCCTTTACCGCTTCCAGCGTCGCAACCTCCTTGTCGGCGAAGAAGACGTCGAAAAAAGGTGTGCAGCCGGTCCAGAGCAGGATCTTGCTGTCCGGATCGGTCTGCAGATCGTCATCCTCCAGCCAGTCGAGGCGCTGCTGGGGCAAGTCGGCCTGGGACTGGAGCGCCGCCATCTGGTCGATGGCGCTGCAGCGGGTGGAAGCGGGTTTCTCCCCCCGCTCGCGCGACAACCGGCGCAACGGAGGCACCGACGGAGAGATGGGCACTTCCTGCGGACAGCGCCGGTCGCACTGCATGCAGGTCAGGCAGTCCCAGACCGCCTCCGTTGTGGACACCGGGCGACCCTCGGCCAAACGGCGCATCAACCGGCGGGGCGATAGTGAATGGTTGTAACGGGCCACCGGACAGACGCTGGTGCACTTGCCGCAATCCAGACAGCGCAGAACCTGTGTGGCGGGCGCGGTCATGACGAACCCACCTCCACTTCGGCGCCGACGGGCCCGGCGGCAAATTCCGTGTCGCCGATTTCCCCGCGCAGCGGACTGGGACCCAGTTCGGTGATACGGGCCACGAACTCGTCGATCAATTCCGCCCAGCGGGGACCCTCGGCCGCCGACACCCATTCCAGGCGGACCCGGTCGGTTTCCAGGCCGAGCATCCTCAGCATTTCCTTCGTGATGTCGAATTGCTTGATGGCCCAGTGGTTGCCGAATATGTAGTGGCAGTCCCCCAGGTGGCAGCCGCTGACCAGCACCCCGTCGGCCCCCATGCGGAAGGCCTGCAGCACGTGGGTGGTGTTCACGCGGCCCGAGCACATGGTGCGGATCACCCGGAAGCCGGGCGAATGGGCGATGCGGCTGGTGCCGGCGGTATCGGCGCCGGCGTAGCTGCACCAGTTGCAGGCGAAGACCACGATGCGGGGATCGAACTTGCCGCTCATTGCGCGTCCTCCCACTGCAGCATGGTATCCATCATTGTTTCGATCTGGCGGTCGGTGAAGTGGCGTGCCGTGATGGCACCGCTGGGACACCAGGCGACGCAGGTGCCACAGCCCTTGCAGGTAGCCTTGTTGATCGCCGCCACCGGCACGCCCAGCTCACCCGCTTCCAACGCAGGCGCCTGGAATTCGCAGATCTCCAGGCACGTGCCGCAGCCGCGGCACCGTGCGGGGTCGACCTCGGCCACCGTGGGCTCCAGTGCCAGCTTTTTCCGTACCATGATCTGGCCCGCCTTGCCGGCTGCGGCCGCGGCCTCGTTGAGGGAATCGCTGATGGCCTTGGCCCCCACCGCCGAACCGCAGACGAAGACGCCGTCCACCACCGTCTCCACGGGTCCGAGTTCGGGATGACGTTCCATGAAGAATCCGTCGGGTCCCACAGGCACCTTGAGGATCTCGCGCAGCCGGTCGACGACTTCCTTGTCCGGCACCATGCCGACGGCCAGGACCACCAGGTCGGCGGGGACCTCGATGTCCCGGCCCAGCATCAGGTCGCGGGCCACCACGCCCGTGGCGACGGTCTTGCCGCCCACCACCTGCGGGGGCATGTCGCCGGGCACCCGGATGAACAGGACACCTTCGCCCCGCGCCCTGCGGTACAGCTCCTCCGCACCGGGCGAGACGCACCGCATATCCCGGTACAGGACGGTGGTCTTGACTCCGAACCGGGCCAGACCCAGAGCCTGTTCCACGGTGGCCGGGCAGCAGTAGCGGCTGCATCCCGGGTTGCAGCCCTCGCCTTCCCGGCGGGAACCCACGCACTGGATGAAAGCCGCGCTCACCGGTGGCCGACCCTCATCACCGAACAGCGGGTCGTCCGGGTTGGCCAGCCGCTTCTCCAGTTCCGTGCTGGTAACCACGTTGCGCTTGGTCCCGTAGCCGAAGGTTCCGGTCGGATCGTGAACCCGGGCGCCGGTGGCCAGGATGATCGTGCCCGGTTCCAGGTCCTCGGCGGTCCCGGTTTTCCCTTCGGTCACCAGCTCGACCCTGAAGTTGCCCAGGTAACCGTGCACGGCGGCCAGGTCGGTGTTCAGCCTGACAGCGACTCCCGACTTCTCCAGCGGCCCGCCCAGGTGCGCCAGCATTTC